>JAOTYK010000012.1 GCA_029861955.1 Acidobacteriota bacterium | reverse complement strand
TGGGGGAGCGGTGGGTTAAGATATGACAGCCGACACCGTGAACCTCGCCACCGGCCTGGTGGGCCCCCAGGCTGACCGCCTCCATCACGCCGCCATAGCCCCCGCTGGCAACGGCGAATCCGCCGACGGTCAGCGCCTCCCCGAGCAAACGGGCACGCCGGTAAAGCGGGTCGTCGGGTTGCGCGGCGGAGCCACCGAAGACGGCGATGATCGGGCGTCGGGGTGTCGTCATCAATAACCTCGGGCAACGCCGTCGCGACGTGGGTCCGGTGCGCCGACCCACCGACCGTCCGCGTCGCGGACGATGGCGCCGACACTGCCGAAGCTGGTGTCGCGGATCACGATCTGATGGCCACGGTCTCGCAGATCTTGCAGGAGTGTGTCCGGGATCGACGTGCCGTCATGCGGCATCGTCTCGATCTGCAGCTGATCCGGCAGCCACTGGTGGTGCCAACGTTGGGCGGAGACCGCAGCCTCGATCGGCTGACCGCTGAGATGACGCAACAGCACCTGTAACACGGCGGTGATGATCCGCGAGCCACCGGGACTTCCCAGGACCATCCGTACCCGCTCATCGCCGTCCTCGACAACGACCGGTGTCATCGACGACAGCGGGCGACGACCGCCGGCCACCGCGTTGGCCTCGCCACCGATAAGACCGTAGAGGTTGGGCACGCCGGGCTGCAGCGCGAAGTCGTCCAGTTCGTTGTTGAGAAAGACACCCGTGCCGTCGGCGACGAAGCCCGTGCCATACCAGCGGTTGAGCGTGAGGGTCATGGCCACCGCTCGCCCCTCGGCGTCGGTGATGGACAGATGCAGGGTCTCGTCGTCATCGCCGGGCGGAGTTTCTATCGGCGCCCCATGGGTCACTCGATCCGACGGCGTCGCGTTCACGGGATCGATGTCGGCGATCCGTTCCTGCAGGTACCGGCGATCGGTCAGCCCGGCCAGGGGGACGTCGTAGCTGTCGGGGTCTCCCATCCAACGGGCACGATCGGCATAGGCACGACGACACGCCTCGACCTGCGGGTGGATCGCCACGCCGGCGAGGGGACCCTGCAGCTCCAGCATGCCGAGGATCTGTAGCAACACCGCTCCACCGCTGCTGGGTGGAGGGAAGGTCACGATGGAGAAGCCGCGATAGCTTCCACGCAGCGGTTCACGCTCCGTCGCACGGTAACCACGAAGGTCGTCGGCTTGCATCACGCCGCCGTGTCGCCGAACCGTTCGTGTGATCGCCCGTGCCACCGGCCCACGGTAAAAGCCGTCGGGACCCCGTCGTTGGATGCGACGCAGCGTCCGTGCAAGATCGGGCTGTGTCAGTGTCTGCCCCTCATCCAGTTGCAGCAGGGCATCGTTTTCCCGGTGTCGTTCCAGGTGGGTGACGCTCTTCGTGAGTGTCCCGGCCAGGAAGCGATCGACGACGAAGCCCTCGGTTGCAAGATCGATGGCCGGCTGCAGTAGTGCCTTCCACGGCCGGCTGCCCCAGCGACGGTGGGCCCCGTACAGGCCGGCGACGCTGCCCGGCACGCCCACGGCGAGACCGCTGTCGAGACTGAGACCGGCGATCACCTGACCCTGCTCGTCGAGAAACAGCTCGGGCGTCAGAGACTTGGGGGCGCGTTCGCGGAAATCCAGGGCGTGATGGTCGGCGTTCTCGTCCCGATAGAGCAGGAAGCCGCCACCGCCGATGGGGGCGGCCAGCGGATAGGTCACCGAGAGCATAAACGACGAGGCGACGGCGGCGTCGATGGCGTTGCCACCCTCTCGCAGGACACGGCGGCCGACCTCGGCGGCGTGGAGCTCCGGGGCCACGACCATGCCTGCCGGGGCGGTGGCCGGGTGACCGACCGCGGGGTCTGCTCCGGCGACGACGGGGCCGGAAAAGAGGAGGACGACGACGATGAGAAGCGTCCACGATCCTGGAACAAAACGGGGGGGCAACGGGTTCTCCAGATGAGGCACGATGTGCCGTCCACGACGTAGCTTGATACCATAGATGGACGCCTGATCGCCTCCCGAGAGGATGACGGCAAGGAGGAGTGATGGCCCGCATGATGTCCCACAGATCTCGATGCTTCTGGACGGCAGTCTCCTTCCTTCCGCTGCTCCTGCTCGTCGCAGGCTGCGGCACGGCCGCGTCGGACTTCGACGCGGGCTCGCTGGCCTCGGCGCCCGGCATGACCAAGAGCGGTGAGTTCGCCATCGCGCCGGACTTCCGTGTCCGCGATCTGGATGGCAACGTCGTGCAGCTCGTCGACACGACGGGCGACGTGCGGTTGATCGTCTTCTGGGCCACCTGGTGCCCGCCGTGTAGAGAGGAGATCCCGCTCCTCAACGATCTCCACACCCAGTACGGCGAGGACGGACTTCATATCCTGGCCATCTCCGACGAGAGCGAGTCGGTGCTGCGAGCCTTCGCAAAGCAGCACGAGATGATCTACTCCAACCTGGTCGACGACGGCGAGGCCTACGAGTTGTACCGTCCGCCGGGCCTGCCGATGGCCCTGCTGGTGGACGGCGACGGCCGGATCCGGGACACCTTCAACGGCAAGACCCCGCGACGGGCGCTAGAGCCGAAGATCCGCGAGCTTCTGAATCTGCTGCCGCTCAGCAGTTAGCGGCCGCTTTGCTCCGGGCCGTCTCCGGCCTATATTTCCGACGTGTCCTTACGTGGTCTATCTCCGCAATCGCGGACGCTGATCTTCCTTAGCGTATTCGGCATCGGTGCGGTCATTGCCCTGGGCATGATGGCGCATCGCTATCAGGCGCTGGTTGACGCGCGGGAGGCGCCTCGGGCTTCGCCGGTCGCAGAGACGCCGGGCGGACCCGCGATCGTCCGCGTGCCACCGGCCGCGGATGCGACGGAGGACCAACGGGTCGCCTTCGAGTTCGAGGGATACCTGGCCGTCCGCGAGGGGCTGTGGGAGTTGCTGACCACGGGCGGTGGCGTGCCGCCTTCAAGGGTCGATCCTCGACGGCTCAGCGCGTTGCAGTCGGCCCGGGACGGGTTGCTGCGCCAGCAGGCGGTCAGCGATCGACAGTATGCCGACGTGCGTGCCGGCTATCGGATGTGGCTACTGGATCCCGACCGGGTCGGCTCGAGCCTGGCGGAACAGTTCGATCGGCATCGTCGGCGGTTGGCCGCTTGCGATCTGGGTGGCTACGAGATGTCGGATCTCTAGTGGGAGTCCGAGCTCTCCAGCCTGGATTCGATCTCACCAAGCCGACGATCGACCTTCTTCATGCCGGACAGCGCCAGCAGCAGATAGCCCGCCAGCAACAGCCAGAACGTCGCGTACGCCCAGAACAGGAATGAATAGGTCTTCACGTTAACCTCGCTCGTCGAGCTGCTCGACACACGCCGCCAGTCGTTGGCGTATCGATAGCGTGCGCGACCGCATCCAGACAAGTAAACAGAACAACAACAACATCGCCAGGATCGACATGACGAACGGATACTGCATCTCCGTGGCCAATCCCTCACGCTGGTTGGGACCGAACACCGTCGGATGCTGGCCACGCCACCATTCCACCGCCTTACGGATGACGAAGACATCGACACCGGCAACGATCCCGACCACCGCCGCGAGACGGGCACCAAGATCGTCGTCCCCGGCGTAACGCCGCACCATCAGTGCGGCGACCAACAGGATCCACAACACCAGCGTTGTGGTGAGTCGGGCCTCCCAGGTCCACCAGGTTCCCCATGCGGGGCGGGCCCAGATCGGACCGGTGATCAGCACGATAGTGGCGAACAGTAACGCGGACTCGGTGGCGGCCCGTGACATGTTCTCGAAGACCTGGCGACGGGTCCACAGGTAGGCGATCGATCCCACGATCATGACGAACACGCCGAGGTAGATCATCATCGCCGACGCGACGTGGAAGTAGAACACCTTCTGGACGGCGCCCATGACCTTCTCTTCCGGCGCAAGTACGAAGACCTGCCAGAGCGCGTAGATCATCGTGACCGTGGTGACGGCCCACAGAGAGTACAGCGCGACATAGCGATTGGATTTCACGATGGCCTCGACTCAGTCCTGGAGAATGAACTCGAAGGTCGCCAGGGCGACGAACACGTAGAGCATATCGAATCCGGCGCCCATAAGGAGCCAGTGTTGGTAGGTTTCGAGGGCGTCGCCGGAGAGGACGGCCCCCGTGCAGCGGATGCCCGAGAGCAGCAGCGGGGTGATGGCGGGGAACAACAGGGTGGCCAGGAGCGCCTCACCACGGTCCAGACGGGCCACCACGCCGGAAAACAGCGTCCCCAGGACGGTGAACCCGAAGCCGTGCAGCGCGATCACGCCGACAAGCGGGCCCAGATGGGCCGCGAGGGGGTAGTCGTAGAGCAGCGCCGCCAGCGGCATGGTGACGGCCAGCAAGACCGTCAGCTGTACCAGGCCGGCCACCAGCTTGCCCAGATAGACCGCCGTCCCGGCGGCGGGGCTGACGGCCAACGCCAGGAGGGTGTCCCGGCGTCGTTCCATCAACATCGATCGCGAGAGGGCAACGACGGTCATGAACGCTATCAGGGTCCAGAGCACTCCGGGAAGGAGTTGCTCCTGCGTCGTGGGGGAGGCGTCGCCCAGCGCGAACGCAAATTGAAAGACGACCAGAACGATCAGGGCGAAGACCAACGAGCCGACCGTCCGGTCGAGGGTTCGCCACTCTGTCAGCAGATCCTTGCGGGCGATGGTCCAGATGCAGCGGAGCTCGTGCATCAGGCGGGACTCCCGGCGTGCAGCCGCCTGCGAAGCTCTTCGTAGGCCGCGTCGTCGCCCTGGCCCTGCAGGTCCAGACGACCGCGACGGAGGAACAGGAACTGGTCGCAGAGCTCCTTGCCCTTGTCGAGATCGTGCCCGACCATCACCATCGAGCCGCCCTCTCTGACATAGTCAAGCAGCAGTCGGCTCATGCTGGCTGCGGCGGCCGGGTCGAGGCCGGTGAACGGCTCGTCCAGGAGTAAGAGATCGGGACGATGGATCAACGCGCGGGCGATCGACAGCCGCTGTAGCATACCGCGGGAGTAGCCGGCGACGGGATCCTCGGCGCGTAACGTCAGGCCGACCGTTTCGAGCAACTGCGGGATGCGGGTCGAGAGATCGCGGGTCCCGTAGATCGTCCCGAAGAAACGAAGGTTCTCGACCGCCGTCAGCTCGTCGTAGAGCAGCGTCTGATGGGAGAGCAGCCCGATCCGCGGTCGGATCCTGGCGGCATCCTTGCGGGCGTCCAACCCGAACAGACGTAACTCGCCCGAGCGGGGACGGAGCGCCAGGGTCAGCAGTCGTAGCAGGGTCGTCTTGCCGGCTCCGTTGGGTCCGAAGACCGCCAGCGCGTGACCGGGCGAGAGCGTGAACCCCACGTTGTCGAGCGCGCGACGTGAGCCATAGTCCCGGCGGAGGCCCTGGGCCTCGATGATCACGTTTCGCTGGACGTCGCGCCGGGGTGGGGGAGGGTACGGGTCCGCTTCTCCACTTCCACCGCATGCTGCGCCTGTAGCTGATCCAGCTCACGCATGACCTCCAGGGTCTCCCGAGTCAGCTGCGCGTGGAGGGTGTCGTGGTCCGCCTTGTCGATCTTGTCGCCGGCCAGGTCGTCTTCCAGGTCGCGGATCGACGCGACGAGCATCGCCTGCCGGGACTCCAGCGTTCGGGCCTGGGACAGCCGCTCGGCATCGATGGCCGAGCGCGGTCGACCGCCTCGGAGGAGCGGTTGCACGACGTAGAGCGCGACCACGAGGAAGAGCACGAGCAAGAAAATTATGACGGTCGGGCTCATTCGGCATCCTTGACCGCGTCACGCAGTCGCTTCATGTAGGGATCGTCCTCATCGGGTAACGCGAGGACCTCCTGCTGAGGGCCGGAGGGTGTCGCGACAGTTCGGCGTTGCATCTTGCGGATGACCACGATCAGGATCGAACCCGAACCCAGCAACAACACAAGCGGCAGCAGCCAGGGGATCAGGTTGAATCCGGTTGCGACCGGAGCGATACGGATCTGGTCGCCGTTGAGCTCGACGTAGTGCTCGATGATCTCGTCGCCGGTCATGCCGCCGCCCGCCATCTCGCGCATCTCGCCACGCATCTCGGCGGCACGGCCACAGGAGCAGGCATCCACCGACTGCGGATGGCAGCCGCAGTCGCAGAGGATGGTTTCGCTGGCCTCCTGGAAGTGGGTGTCGATCTCCGGTGTCTGGGCCGAGGTCAGGCCGATCAGCAGCAAGACCACGCCGATGGCGAGTCCTCTAGGCCACCGCACGGTCTTCGAGCTCCATGGCGGCTTCCAGTCGCTTCTTCTCGCGAGCGTCGGGAAGGACGGTCACGATCGCGCCCAGAATAAACACGAGCCCACCGAGCCAGAGGAAGTTGACCAGCGGATTGACGAAGACACGGAAGCTTGCACGACCGCTGCCGGGATCGACCCACAACGGGATCACGTAGAAGTCCTCGGCGATCCGGGTGCCGGCCAGAGGGGACAGCGTGCGATAGATACCGACCTCGGTGGACGGTGTCTTGACCTCGCGTCTGACGCGCTGTTCGAGTTCTGCGATCAGCGAGTAAAGCGCATGGACGCCTTCCTGGTATCGATCCGAGCCTGCCTCACCCAGGGCGCGGACCGTCAGGAACGCCTCGCGTAGCTCGGGGATCTGCATATTGGGATGGAAGCGCTGCGACGAATGGAGCGACCCGATCAGTGTTCCGTCGTTCCGGTCGAACAACGTCACCTCGGCGACGGCACCGATGTGGTCGTCGACCACCTCGAGATGGAGGCTGTCGTACCGCATGAGGTAATCCTCGATGGCCAACGCCTCGCCGATCTCGAGCTCTCGTCGGATCTCCTGCTGGTGGGCCGACGACGCGGCGATGCCGATGAAGACCAGGACCATGCCGACGTGGACGATGTAGCCACCGTAACGACGCTGGTTGGCCATGATCATCGCCCGCAGGGCCGTCCACGGCGTCTCGTCGTAACGCTTCCGACGCACACGCAGGCCACGCAAGTACTCCTGCACCACGGTGGCGACGACGAAGATGCCGATGGCGTAGGTCAGGGCCGGGTAGAAGCCCTTCAGCTCGTCGAAGACCAGATAGACGTCGGCCGACGCGATAGCACCGCCGATCTCGCGAGCCGCGCGACCGAACGCCGCCCGTTCCACGATGACGGAGAACGCAAGACCGAGCATGCCGATGATCACGGGCCAGCGGAAGTTTCGCGAGAGATTGCCGCGGCTGGTCTTGCGCCACGCGATCAGCGGTCCGATCCCCGTCAGCGTCAGCAGGGCCAGGGCCCAGGGGATGTTGACCAGGTTGAAGATCGGCGGACCCATCGTGACCTTCCGGCCGGTGACCGCCTCGGAGATCATCGGGAAGGTCGTCAGCAACAGGACGGTCACGGCGATCCCGACCAGCACGAGGTTGTTGAACAGGAACGTCGACTCGCGGGACATCACCGATTCCAGTCGTCCCTCGCTGCGGAGGTCGGGCAGTCGCACGATCAACAGCACGAGCGACCCGACGAACAGCAGGATCAGGAACCAACCGAACGCGGGGCCGATGCCCGACGTGGTGAACGAATGGACCGAGCTGATGATCCCGCTACGGGTCAGGAAGGTCCCGAAGATCGAGAGACAGAAGGTCAGCATCACCAGAAGGACGTTCCAGACCTTCAGCATGCCTTTCTTTTCCTGGATCATCACCGAGTGCAGGAACGCGGTGCCGGTCAGCCAGGGCATCAACGAGGCGTTCTCTACGGGATCCCAGGCCCAGTAGCCACCCCAGCCCAGTTCGATGTAGGCCCAGTAGGAGCCAAGCAGCACGCCGGTACCCAGGAAGAACCACGCCATCAGTGTCCAGCGACGCGTGGTGCGGAACCAGAGATCGCCGGTCCGTCGCGTGATCAACGCGGCGACACCGAACGCGAACGGAATGGTGAACGCCACGTAACCCATGTAGAGGGTCGGTGGGTGGATCATCATCCAGTAGTTCTTCAGCTGCGGGTTGAGACCGACGCCGTCCGGTCGAAAGGCGTCGCTCATGGCGAACGGCGGCTCGATGAAATTAAGAAGATAGAGGAAGAAGGCCATGATGACGGCGACGACGGCGGTGGCCCAGGGCATCAGCGCACGGTTGCGGTGACGATTGGTGGCGACCATCACCCACCCCATCACACCGAGGATGACGACCCACAGGAGTAGGCTGCCGGCCTGGCTGCCCCAAAGGGCGCCGATCTTGTAGGGCAACGCCTGGGAGGTGTTGGAGTAACCGTAGACGACGTCCAGGCGGAAGTCGTTGGCGAGATAGCCGGCGATCAGGCAGAAGGCCGCGACGGTACACAGGGAGGCCGCGGCGATCAATGCCCGTTCGGCGCTGCGTTGGAGTGCGGGGCGCGACGTCGACGCGCTGAGGACGGAGGCGATGGTGGCCCAGATCGTCGAGACCAGCGCGAACGCCAGACCATAGTGACCGAGATAGATCGTCAGGTCGCGCAAGGTTTCAGGATCCTAGGGCTGTAATTGGGAGACGTCGACAGCCTCGGGAGCGAGGACCTCGGGTTCGTAATCTTCCGGTGTCGTGTACTCGTCCGACACTTCGTACTTGGAGGGACACTTGGCCAACAGCTTGTGGGCGTCGAACTCGTTCTGGTCGCTCATCGAACCCTGCACGACCACGTCGGCTCGATCGACGAACGTATCGGGAATGATCCCGTGGTAGCTGACCGTCATGACGCTGACGCCGTCGGTCATCGTAAAACGCACATCCTGACCCGAAGTGAACCGTTCGATGGAGCCCTCGACGACCTTTCCGTTCACGCGAAAGTCGCTCTCCGTGGCGCCCTCGGCGAGATACTCGGTGACGGTCATGTAGTAGGCCATACCGCCGGGGCGATTCATGCCGACCATGATCAGGAATGCCAGGGAGAGGAAAACCCCGGCGCCGATTACTACAAACTTGATTTTGCGCATCTCCATGACAGTCATGGTAGAGAGAGGCGGCTCCGGTGTCAACGAAAGCGGTCGCTCAAAGCGGCGTTCAGCGGAGCATGGGGGTACATTGTCTGTAATCGCCGTTAGCGGTAGATTGTGGGCCCGGTCACCCCGAACCACCGACAGGATGGGACGACGATGCGAAAGATCATCGAGAAGCTCGAATCGGAACTGCGCCCCCTCGAGCACGAGCTGCGCATCGAGCTGCCCCGCGAGATCAAGACGGCGGTTGCCATGGGGGATCTCAAGGAGAACGCGGAATACCACGCCGCGCTGGAACGGCAGTCCTTCGTGCGGGCACGGATCGGTCAACTTCGTGAGCGGCTGTCGGCGGTCAGTTCATTGACCGTGAGCGCCATCCCCGAGGGCAAGGTCGGACTGGGATCGACGTTGACGGTGGAAGACCTGGACACCCAGGAGGAGAGTACCTACCAGCTGGTGTTCCCGGAGTTGGCGGATCTCGATAAAGGGCTGCTGTCGGTCGCCTCACCCATCGGCAAGGCGTTGCTGGGTAAAGAAGAGGGCGACGAGGTCGAGATCCAGATCCCCAGCGGTCTCAAGCGAATGGAGATCCTGGAACTGAAGACCGCCCACGGCGCAGACGACGACGACGTCTAGACCCGCTGCCGGAAGATCGTGTAGAGGATCTTGATGCCGGCCCGCACGGTCCCCGAGAGGGTCCCGGTAATCTTTGACTGACCGACCCGCCGACGATACGAGACGGGGACCTCGGCGTAACCCAGACCGCGGCGCGCGGCCTTGACCTGCATCTCCACCGTCCAGCCGAAATCCCGATCCCGCATCTCCAGAGCTTCGAGGGCCTTCCAGCGGATGGCGCGGAACGGACCCAGGTCGGTCATCGAGACACCGTACAGGTGACGGATCAGGAACGTCGCCAGCCAGTTGCCGAAGCGCGCCTGTGGGAGCAGGGCTCCGGGCTCCGCCTCGCCGAGGGTCCGCGACCCGATCACCAGGTCGGCCTCGTCATCCAGGATCGGCTTCAATAGCGACTCGAGCTGTTGTGGATGATCGGAGTGGTCGCCGTCGATGAAGACGACAATGTCGGGGTGGGGCGGGCGATCGCGGATGTAGGCCAAGCCGGCCAGGCAGGCGCTTCCGTACCCGCGTTGTTCCTCGTGGATGACGGCACCGCCATGCTCCCTGGCCACGTTGGCGGTCCGGTCGGTGGAGCCGTTGTCCACCACGATCCGTTGGCGGAGGGTGTGATTCGGGAGATCGACGAGGACCCGGCCGATCGCCTGCTCCTCGTTAAACGCCGGGATGACGACATCCACGCGAATCGGTTGCGGATCGGCAAACAGCGCGCCCTGCCGCGAAGAGGATTGCTTCGTCATCAAGATGGAGGCTGTTCTATCATAACGGCGGCCAGCAAGAAGGAGTCGATCTCACATCATGACCGCGAACGCACCGACGCAGGCATCCGTGTTGATCGAACTCTGGCGGGGAATGCGGCCACGTCATTGGACGAAGAACATCTTCATCTTCGCGCCGCTTGTCTTCGCCCGCGAACTGACGACGACCCCGTACCTGAGTCTTGTCGCAATGGGTTTTGTCGTCTTCTGCGCGCTGACCTCCGGCGTCTATCTGCTCAACGATCTGGTCGATCGTGAGAAGGATCGTGCCCATCCCGTCAAGCGGCATCGACCGATCGCCGCGGGGCGACTATCGGTGCCGATGGCACAGGTGGCGGTCTTCGCGCTGACGCTGGTCGCGCTGGTCGGCGCCGGTTGGCTCAGCCTGCGATTTACCTACGTCGCGGTCGCCTACCTGTTGTTGAACCTGGCCTACTCCACCTGGCTGAAGCGTGTCGTCATCGTCGACGTCATGGTCGTTGCCACGGGATTCCTGCTGCGGGCCTGGGCCGGGGCGGTGCTCATCGACGTCAAGCTCTCCCATTGGCTGTTGCTCTGCACGGGGCTGGTGGCGATGTTCCTCGGCTTTGTCAAGCGCCGTCAGGAGTTGGTGGCGCTTCAGGGAATGGACGCGTCGGACCAACGACCGATCCTGCGTGAGTACTCGCTGCCGTTTTTGGACCAGATGATCGCGACGGTGACCGCCTGTACGGTGCTGGCCTATGCGCTCTACGCGTTCTCCGACGAGGTGACGGCGCGGATCGGCTCGCCGTGGATGGGCGCCACCGTCCCGTTCGTGCTGTTCGGCATCTTTCGCTATCTGTACCTGGCCCACCAACGTGACCAGGGAGAGAATCCCACGGAGATCGTGACTCGAGACGCCGGCATGGTCGCGACAGTCATCCTCTGGGCGCTGACGGTGCTGTACGCGCTCTACGCGGGCGCCTGAGTCGGGCATCGTGCTTCGCGGCGAGTCCAGGCTGGAGAATCTGGGTAAGGAGATCGGTCTACCGTACCGACAGGTGAAGGCCGTCGGCGCTGCGGGCCTCGAGACCGTCGAGGACCTCTTGCTCTACCTCCCGTTTCGTTACGAGGATCGCCGTCGATTCGAAACGCTGTCCGGTCTGGTCGTGGACGGTCCGCCGGCGACGCTCTCCGTGGTCGTGGCAAGCACCAAGTTGATCCGAACCCGTCGTCGCGGGTTCAGCATCTTCGAGGCCATGCTGGAGGACGAGTCCGGCAAGCGACGTGCCGTCTGGTACAACCAGCCCTTCCTCGCGCGCGTCATCAAGGAGGACGATCGCCTGCTGGTCTTCTGTCGTGCCAGCAAGGGTCGTTACAAGGATCCGATCCTCGAGAACCCCGACTACGAGAAGCTGGACGACGAGGCCGACGAGACCGAGCGGGGGATCCACACCGGGCGCATCGTGCCGGTCTATCGCAAGCTCGGCACGCTGACCTCCAAGGCTCTCCGCCACATGGTCCATCGGGTGCTGGACTCCCTCGACGCGGATGGGCTCCCCGATCGTGTCCCCGATGAGATCCGACGTCGCGCGGGTGTGTGGGGTCGTGGTCGGGCGATCCGCCAGATCCACTTTCCGGACGCGGACACGCCGATGCTCCGTCTCGACGATCACTCGACCGAGGCCCAGCGGGCGCTCGCCTTCGAGGAGGCGTTCCTCTTGCAGGCGGCGTTGCGGTTGCGACAGATCGGTGTCTGCGAACGGAAGCGCGGGATTGCCTACGAGGTGACCGACGCCCTACGGGGCCGACTGGCCCGGCTGTTGCCGTTCAAGTTGACCGACGCCCAGAAGCGGGTCCTGCAGGAGATCGGCGCCGATCTTCGTCGTCCGCATCCGATGCATCGGTTGTTGCAGGGGGACGTGGGCTCGGGCAAGACGATCGTCGCCTTCCTGGCGTTGCTGGTTGCGGTCGACAACGGATTCCAGGGCGCACTGATGGCGCCGACCGAGATCCTCGCCGAGCAACACTTCCGGAACCTCCACAAGCTGCTGGCGGACAGTGAGTTGGATGTCGAGATCGTCTTCGTCAGCGGTTCGCTGAAGGCTGCCGGCCGACGAGCGGCACGGGCCAAGATTGCCGACGGTGTCGCTCGGCTGGTGGTGGGCACCCACGCACTGTTCGTCGAGGGGTTGGAGTTTCAGAATCTGGGGTTGGCCGTCATCGACGAGCAACACAGGTTCGGCGTTCGCCAGCGCGCGGCGCTGACGGGGAAGGGTGGCGAGCCCGACCTGCTGGTGATGACGGCGACACCGATCCCGCGATCGTTGGCGTTGACGTTGTATGGCGACCTGGATATCTCGGTCATCGACGAACTGCCCCCCGGACGGACACCGATCCGAACCGTGGTTCGATTGGAGGAGGATCGACCGAAGGTCCTCGAGGGGATCGCGTCGCAGATCGCCGAAGGTCGGCAGGTCTACATCGTCGTGCCACGGGTCGAGGAAGACGACCGTAGTGAATTGAAGGCCGTCGAGGCGACGGCCCGCGAGTTGCGGCGGGGACCGCTCGGCAAGGTGTCGATCGCCACACTCCACGGTCGCATGGCGGCGGATGAGAAGGACGAGGTCATGACGGCATTCCGCGACGGGACGACGGAGATCCTGGTGGCGACGACGGTGATCGAGGTCGGTGTCGATGTCCCCAACGCAACGGTGATGGTCGTCGAGCATGCCGAGCGCTTCGGACTATCACAGCTCCACCAATTACGGGGTCGTGTCGGAAGGGGATCCAGCCGTTCGTTCTGCGTGTTGATGGTGGGTGGCGACCACCCGGGCGTCGAGGCCCGTGAGCGGCTGTCGATCATGGCGGAGACCCAGGACGGTTTTCGTATCGCCGAACGCGATCTGCAGATTCGCGGTCCGGGGGCGGTCTTCGGCACGCAACAACATGGCGCCAGCGACCTGCAGTTCCTGGCGGACATCCTGCGCGCGCCCGAGCTGCTGGAGACGGCCCGGCGCGAGGCGCGGGCCCTCGTCGATCGGGAGGGCGGCGAGCAGGAGACGCAGGACCTCCTGGACGGGCTGAGTCCGATCTGGCACAAGCGTCTGGAGCTGGGGAGCGTCGGCTAGGAGGTGGGTGCCTGCATCATCCGCAGGAACTCCTCGTTGGATTCGGTCTTGGCGAGCTTGTCGATCAACAGCTCCATGGCCTCGACCATCGACATCTGGTTGAGGATCTTTCGCAGGATCCAGACCTTGTTGAGGGTCTCGGCGCCCAGCAGGAGTTCCTCCTTGCGGGTTCCGGAGCGTTCGATATCGATGGCGGGGAAGACACGGCGATCGACCAGTTTGCGATCGAGGATGATCTCCATGTTGCCGGTACCCTTGAACTCCTCGAAGATCACGTCGTCCATTCTTGAGCCGGTGTCGATCAACGCGGTCGCGCAGATCGTCAACGATCCGCCCGCTTCCAGGTTTCGCGCCGCGCCGAAGAAGCGCTTCGGTCGCTGGAGCGCGTTGGCGTCGATACCACCGGAGAGGACCTTGCCCGACGGCGGCTGCACCGTGTTGTAGGCCCGTGCAAGACGGGTGATGCTGTCCAGGAGGATCACGACATCCTTGCCGTGCTCGACCAGACGCTTGGCCTTCTCGATGACCATCTCCGCCACGTGAACATGTTGTTGCGCGGGCTCGTCGAAGGTTGACGCCACGACCTCGCCCTTCACCGAACGCTGCATGTCGGTGACCTCTTCCGGTCGTTCGTCGATCAACAGAACGATCAGGTAGGCCTCGGGATGGTTGGCCGTCACCGAGTTGGCCAACGACTGTAGCAGCATGGTCTTACCGGTGCGGGGCGGCGCGACGATCAGTCCGCGTTGCCCCTTCCCGATCGGGGTCAACAGATCCATGATACGGCCGGAGACGTTGCCGGCGTCCACCTCGAGGTGCAGTTGCTCTTCCGGGTAGAGCGGCGTGAGGTTGTCGAAGAAGATCCGCTCACGGATCCGATCGGGGTCGTCGAAGTTGACGGCCAGGACCTTGATCAGCGCGAAGTAGTTCTCGTCCTCCTTCGGAGGGCGAACCTGACCGGAGACCGTATCGCCGGTCGTCAGGCCGAAGCGCTTGATCTGAGAGGGGGAGATGTAGATGTCATCGGGACCGGGCAGGTAGTTGTAGTCCGGATGCCGAAGGAAGCCGTAGCCGTCCTGCAGGATCTGCAGCACGCCCTCGGCGAAGACGAGGCCGCTCTGCTCGGACTCGGCCTTCATGATCTCGAAGATCAGCTCCTGCTTACGCATGTGGGTGGCGCCCTCGATGCCGAGGGTCTTGGCCGCACTGGACAGCTGCTTGCTGTCCATGCGGTAGAGCGTGTTGAGGTCGACGGCGTCACTGGACTTCTTGGCGTCCGCCGAGATCACGTCGCTCTCCATCGGCTTCGTTGGCTCCGTCGGCTTCGTCGGCTCCGTCGGCTCCGTCAGTTCGACCGCGACGGTTTCCTCGACGGCCTTGACCGCCTCGAGGGTCTCGCCGTTGGTTTCCTTCTTGGCCTTCGAAGAAGACGCACGGGGGCTGCGCTTCTTCGTCGTGGTCTTGCTTGCACGTCGAGGACGACGGGTACCGCTCTTCTCTTCAGCCATTTCGGCTCCAGCTACGCCCGGCGAAAAGATTCGCCGATGGGTCTAGACGTGAGTTACGAAGGAATCAATTGAGATGATGAAGTGGGGGTCATGCAGCGAGGGTGAAAACCTCCGACTGCTTGCCGGAAAACTATACCACGGGCACTCTTTGGCCGTCTAGCGAAACCACTCGTCCGGGAATCCTCGCACGACCTGAGTCGTCGCCGGTGCGCGCTCCGAGATTTCGGGGTGCCGGAGCGCCGCGTGGAGGCGACGCAGTCCCTCGACGTCATCGACGTCGAAACCGGTGGGCAGGATCGTGTGAGTGAGCCGGGAGGAGATCAGACGATCCCTCGTCTCCGCGAAGACACGGTCGCCGCCCCAGGGGATACCGACGAACAGCTCGGGGAGATGGCGTCGTGTGCCCAGGAGGACATAGCCGCCGTCCTCGGCCGCGGCGACGACGCCGTCGTCCCCGCCGTCGAGCGTGTGAAATGCCCGGCGGATCGTCTCGTCGGCAAGGGTCGGCGCGTCGGTGGCGATCGCGACGACCGGACCCCGTCCTGCGTCGTGCAGTCGCTCGAACGCACGGGCCAGTCGGGTGCCCAGATCGCCCTCGCCCTGCAGCGTGCAGTCCATGTCGTCGTAGGCCACGGGGACGTCGGAGCACACCTCGGGGCGAGCGACGTCACTCAATCTGCGCAAGCGGAGCACCTGGTCTGCGAGGAAGGCACCGTAGAGCGTCGTCGCCTGTGACGGAGTCAGCGGCGGGATCAGACGCGTCTTCACGCGACCGGGGCGAGGTCGCCTGGTGAGCAGCAGTAGGGTCGGCATCCCACGAGTCTATAATGACTCCATGATCGGCGTAGTTCTGGCAGGTGGGCGTGGGGAACGGCTCGGTCAGCCGAAGGCGGATCTGATCCTCGACGGTCGCACCCTGACGCAACGTTCGGCGGAGACGCTCTGGCCGCGTTGTCAGGATGTCCTCGTCTCGGTGCAGGCCGGTCAGGAAGTCGCCGCGACGTTCACGACGGTTCCCGATGAGGGGCCGGCGGGATGTGGACCGCTGGCGGGGATTGCCGCGTGCTTCGATGTCAGCGGTCAGTCGGACCTGCTTGTACTGGCCTGCGACTACCCTCGGGTCGATGGGGCGTTCCTCGATCGCTTGCTGGAGCAGGCACGGCCGGACGCCAGTGTCGTGTTCCCGACGGATCAGAAGGGGCGGGATCATCCCCTGGTGGCGATCTGGCGTCGGGATGCGGCGGCGATCGTGCAGGCGGCGGTGGACGAGACGCGCTACAAGGTGCGCTCGATCCTTCGTGAACTGGAAGTCCAGCGGATCGCGATCTCGACGCTACAACCTCAGCGCGACGATATCCTGCTGAACGTCAATCACCCTCAGGACTGGCAGCAGGTCACCTAGCTCTCCGTCTTTCCGAAGCGATGCAACGCGCGACGGAGAGCCTCCCAGAAGCGTGCCACCGAGGGGATCGAGACCCGCTCGTCCGGGGAGTGTGCATGTCGGATGGTCGGCCCGAAGGAGACCATCGCCACACCCGGGATCCGCTCCGCCAGGAGTCCACACTCGAGACCGGCGTGGACCGCGGTGACGGCGGGCGTGTCCCCGTTGGACAACTCCGTGTAGACATCCCGCAAGACTGCAAGCGCCTGAGAATCCAGGTCCGGCTGCCAACCGGGATAGGAGTCGGTCAGCGCGACGCCGAACCCCGCCAGATCCGCACAGGAGGCGATCTGTTGCAGGACACCGTCCCGAGCCGACTCGAGGCTGCTGCGTGAACTGGCGACGGCCTCCATCTGCGGGCCCTCGACCCGCACGATGGCGACGTTGTTGGAGGTCTCCACGAGTCCGGGGATCTCACGGCTCATGGCCAGGACCCCGTTGGGGAGTGCAAGCAGCAACGACATCAGGCGTCGACGATCGGCGTCGGTCAAAACATCGGGATGGGTGCAGGCGCTGGCGCCGCTGCAGATGACGGACCAGTCCTTCTCGGGACCCGCGTACTGCTCGCGCAGGGCGACGGCGGCGGCCTCCATGCAGCGGATCGCATCGGCCGCCCGGTCGCGATGGACGGCGATGGCGGCGCTGGCCTCGCGGGGGATGGCATTGCTCAGGCCGCCACCGGTCAGCGTGTGTAGCGCCCAGGGAATCTCGGCCTCATCGAGGCTGCGCAGGCTGCGGCTCAACAGGATGATCGCGTTACCACGGTTGTCGCAGATATCCATTCCCGAGTGGCCACCGCGAAGCCCCCGCACGTCGACCGTGATGGTCACGTCGTCGTCAGCCGGTGCAACCCGCTCCGAGTCGCTCTGTAACAGGCTATCCGCGCCGCCGGCGCAGCCGATGTAGAGGATCCCTTCATCCTCGGAGTCCAGGTTGAGCAGAAGACGGCCGGATAGCAGCGAACCGTCGAGCCCGGCGGCACCGGTCAGCCCCGTCTCCTCGTCGACGGTAAACAGCAGCTCCAGCGGTCCGTGGACCACGGTCTCGTCGACGGCGGCGGCCATGGACGCGGCCACGCCGATACCGTTGTCCGCGCCGAGTGTCGTTCCCTCGGTGACGACCCAGTCGCCATCGATGATGGCCGGGATCGGGTCCTTGTGAAAATCATGACCGGTGTCGCCGTTCTTCTCACACACCATGTCGAGATGGGACTGCAGGATGACCGTCGGGGCGTCCTCGTGTCCGGGGCTTCCGGGGACGCGCACGACCAGGTTACCGGTCTCATCGCTCTTGCATTCGAAGCCGTGGTCGGCGGACCAGTCGCGGATCCAACGGACGATGCGTTCCTCATGCTTCGAGGGTCGAGGTAACGTCAGGATAGTGGCGAAGTGGCTCCAGAGGGAGCGCGGCTCCGTTGCGGCGATAGCTGGATTCATCTGGTGTATCCTCAGTGTTCGGGGCAAGGCGGACAGTATAGGTGGCGATCCGGTGGATGAGAAACTGACCCACGTGGACAAGGACGGGCGAGCCCGCATGGTGGACGTCGGCGATAAGCCGGTGACCCGTCGAGTGGCGATCGCCGAGGGTCGGGTCTCCATGTCCGCCGAGGCGTTTCGGCAGCTCGAGGAGAATCGGCTGGCCAAGGGGGACGCCCTGGCCGTGGCCCGACTTGCGGGGATCCAGGCGGCCAAGCGAACGTCCGACTGGGTGCCGTTGTGCCACAGCATCCCGCTGAACGAGGTCGTCGTCGACTTCGTTCTGGATGCCGACACCTCTGCCGTGGTCGTGACCGGCCGTGCCAGCGCGGACTGGACGACCGGTGTGGAGATGGAGGCCCTTGTCGCGGTGAGTGCGGCCTGTCTTGCGATCTACGACATGACGAAGGCGGTGGATCGCGGGGTCGAGATCGGCGGCGTGCACCTACTAGAGAAGAGCGGCGGCCGAAGCGGCCACTGGACACGGTCGCCGCTGTAAGGAGTCTCGATGTGTCGCTTCCTTTCGGTTCTGATCGCGACATCGCTGGTTGTGCTTTGCACGGCCGCGGCCGACCCACTCCATCTCACAGGCCCGTTCGATCATCGTGATCCCATCGAGATCCGCGAGACCGATGGCAACGGAATCCGAATCGATCAGCTGCGCTTCCGGCTTCCGGCCACCGTCGGTGGCTCCCATTCCCGGGTCGGTGGCGAGATCGCGGTGGACATCCTTGTCTCCAACACCTCCGACGCCACGACACGGATCGGTCTGGTGGTGGCCCTGTTCGACGGGGAACAGCATCTCCTGGGCGCGGCGACGGGTGGCAGCCGCCTACGGGGGCTGAAGCCGGGGAGGGCCCGCACCTACCGACTGGTCTTCGACGACGTCAATGACCGCGCCTATCAGGCTGCGCAGTTTCGATTGACGCTCGAGTCTCATCGATAGATTTCGGACCCTTGCGGAGGTGCCGGGAGACCGGTATCTCTAGTGGACACCCCCAAGGAGATTGAAGTCATGGCAAGGTCGAAGGGACGCGGCAACAAGAAGAACGACCAGCGACCGTCGACCCAGGTGGTCCACGGCGGACAGGAGCCCGATCCGCTGACCGGCGCGGTCATGCAACCGGTCTACCTGACGTCCACCTATCGGCAGCCCGGATTCAACGAGGGGTGGCCGTTCGACTACGCGCGGACGATCAACCCGACCCGTAGCGCGCTCGAGCGAAACCTGGCCGTCCTCGAGGGCGGTCTCGAGGCCCGCTGCTTCGCGTCGGGCATGTCCGCGATCCACGCCGTCCTGCAACTCCTGGAGTCCGGCGATCATGTCATCGTCTCGCGGAATGTCTACGGCGGAACGTATCGACTGTTCGAGGGGCTGCTGCGGCAGTTCGGTCTGGACTTCACGTGGGTCGATACGCGGGACCTGAAGGCCATCGAGGGTGCGCTGCAGCCCAACACCAAGATGCTGTACGTCGAGACACCCACCAACCCGACCCTGGAGTTGACGGACCTCAGGCGGGCCGCCGCGATCTCGCGCAAGCATCGCCTGCGCTTCGTCGTGGACAACACGTTCATGAGCCCGATGTTGCAGCGGCCGTTGGACCTCGGCGCGGACATCGTGGTCCATTCCACGACCAAGTTTCTCAACGGCCACAGCGACAGCATCGGCGGTGCCGTCATCAGCACCGACAAGAAGGACGCCGAACGGCTGAGCTGGCTGCAGAACAGCATCGGCGCCATCCTCTCACCAATGGACAGCTTCCTGATCCTTCGCGGGATCAAGACCCTCTCGCTGCGGATGGAGCGACACGAGGCCAGCGCACGCAAGATCTCCGCGTGGATGGATGCCGACCCGCGGATCGAGCATGTGGTCTATCCCGGCCTGAAGCATCATCCCCAGCATCGCCTGGCCCGTCGGCAGATGAAGGGCTTCGGCGGCATGATCTCGTTCGACCTGAAGACCCAGGCCCGCGCCAAGAAGTTCCTCGATCGACTGCAACTCTGCGCGTTGGCCGAGAGTCTCGGTGGCGTCGAGTCCCTGGTCTCTCATCCGGCTTCGATGACCCACGGAGCGGTTCCCGCCGCCGATCGCAAGCGGATAGGTGTGACGGACGGGCTCTGCCGGATCTCCGTCGGCGTCGAGGATGTGGACGATCTGCTGGACGATCTGGATCGGGCGCTCGGCTCCAAGCGCCGACGCTAGCTCGCCGGCCCGCTGGAGCACTGCTCCGCAAGCCATGACAGGTAACGAGGCTCGCCGTCGTCGATGTGGACCACCAGAAACTCCGGCAGGTCGTAGGTGTGGTGCTCGGTCAGCAGCCGCTGAACCTCGTCCACGTTGTCCGCGGTCGTCTTGATCAACAGCAGCACCTCGGCCTCTTCCTGAAGTTCACCCTGCCAGTGGTAGTGGGAGCACATTCCCGGGAGCACGTTGACACACGCCGCGACCTTCGCGGTGACGAGGGTCCGCGCGAGATCTCGGGCCTGCGTGGCCGTTCCGGCCGTCGTGAGGATCAATCGGAAGGCGGATGGGTTTGTCGTCACGGTGTCTCCTTCGGGGTCGTCAGTTTAGCAAGAGACGAACGTAGGGCGAACAGTCTCTATCTGACTGAAAACACGGATGTTCCTTGTTGAGGGCCGACGACGTGTGCGTTATCATCGCAGGGGACTTTGTCGACTTAATAGAGCCGGATTCCAGCCATGCAAAGAGAGAGCGGAAGGATCCACGACATTGTCGCCCGGGAGGTCCTGGACTCCCGCGGTAACCCCACCGTAGAGGTCGATGTCGTCCTCGATAGTGGCGTTGTCGGACGCGCGATGGTCCCCTCGGGCGCATCGACGGGTGTCAGAGAAGCCCTCGAACTTCGTGACCGCACGAAGAAACGTTACGGAGGCAAGGGCGTCCAGAAAGCCATCCGTCACATCCACGACACGATCGCGCCGGCCCTCGTCGGTCTCGAGGTTCACCATCAGGTGTTCATCGATTCCACGATGCTCGAGTTGGACGGCACGGAGAACAAGTCGAAGCTGGGTGCCAACGCGACACTCGGCGTGTCGATGGCCGTGGCTCACGCCGCAGCGGATTCTACGGGTACGCCGCTCTATCGCTACCTGGGTGGCTGTCACGCGCGGGACCTTCCGGTTCCGATGATGAACGTGCTGAACGGCGGCGCTCATGCCGACAACAACGTCGATGTGCAGGAGTTCATGGTCGTTCCCGTGGGCGCTTCCACATTCTGCGAGGCGTTGCGTTGCGGTGTGGAGATCTACCACGCGCTCAAGGCGGTGTTGAAGAAGGCCGGTCTCAGCACGGCCGTCGGCGACGAGGGCGGTTTCGCGCCCAACCTGAAGAGTAACGAGCAGGCACTGGAGGTGCTCTGTCAGGCCATTCAGAAGGCCGGCTACAAGACCGGTAAGGATGTCGTGCTGGCGCTGGACGTTGCGGCGTCCGAACTCTACGCACGGGGGCGGTACACGCTGGCCGCCGAGAAGAAGCCGAACAAGAGTCGCGAGGAGCTGGTCAAGATCTACGAGTCGTGGGCCCGACGTTACCCGATCGCCTCCATCGAAGATGGGATGGCGGAGGGGGACTGGAAGGGCTGGAAGCTGCTGACCGACGCGATCGGTGATCACGTTCAGATCGTCGGCGACGACCTCTTCGTCACCAACGAGACCATTCTCGCCGAGGGGATTCGCAAGGGCGTCGCCAACAGCATCCTGATCAAGCTGAATCAGATCGGTACGGTCACGGAGACGTTGAACACGATTCATCGCGCGTTGCGGGCTAGTTATACCTGCGTCGTCTCCCACCGTAGCGGCGAGACCGAGGACAGCACGATCGCCGACCTGGCGGTCGCTCTCAATCTCGGACAGATCAAGACCGGCGCGCCGGCCCGCGGCGAGCGGACCGCCAAGTACAACCAACTCATTCGCATCGAGGAGGAGTTGGGGGACGACGCACGTTATCCGGCGGCCTCGGTGTTCCCGAATTTCAACTGGAAGCGACGTTAGAACCGTGATCGCATGAGTACAAGAGACGACGAACAAAAGAACGCCCCACCGGCGCGATTCAATCGCCGCCTGATTCCGATGGCGCTCGTCGGGCTGTTCCTTGCGGGGTCGTTGTCCGCGATCTTCGGGGACGACGGTTACCTCGAGCTGGGTCGCCTCCGACGTGCCTGTCGAAACGTTCAGGGCGAACTGGATCGGCAGGAGGTGCGGAACGCGACCCTCGCCCGGGATATCCAGAGGCTGCAGAACGAGCCCTCGGCCCGCGAGCGGATCGCCCGCGAACGGCTGGGTTACGGGCGCGACGGCGAGGTCCAGTTTCTGCTACCGCGGGCCGCGCGTAGTGGGACGGATCATGCCCCTACCGCAGCACGCCCGCTGGGTCCGTCAGCACTCCGTGGGAACCCTTGATGGCCGTTGGGGATCTGCTATACTCCCGCTTCCCGTACGCCAGTCGCACGGGAACCAGCAACAACTTGACGCGGGGTGGAGCAGTCCGGTAGCTCGTTGGGCTCATAACCCAAAGGTCGCAGGTTCAAATCCTGCCCCCGCTACCAACCTTTCGTTCGCCCCGTCCGGGGAAGCGACAATCAATTAACAATCTAGAGACGTGACACCTTGGGAAATCCGGGAGGAACGAGCCATGAATAGAGTCCGCCAACCCATCGGTCTTATCTTGACCTTCATCATGTTGGGAGTTTTAGCCGTGTCGTGTGAGCAAAAGGACAAGGGAGTTTCGTGGGGCGCGCCGCCCGAGGGGCTGGAGCCGCCGGTGGCGACGGAGATCGCGAAAGAGCTCGAGATCCACGGGGACGTCCGCCAGGACGAGTACTACTGGATGAACGACCGCGAGGACCCGGAAGTCATCTCCTACCTCGAAGCCGAGAACGCCTACACGGAATCGATGACGGCCCACACCGAGTCGCTCCGCGAGACGCTGTTCGATGAGATCAAGGGTCGCATCAAGCAGGACGACAGCTCCGTGCCGGTCCTCGAGAACGGCTACTTCTCTTATCGTCGCTACGAAGACGGCAAGGACTACCCGATCTACTGTCGTAAGCAGGGCTCTCTGGAAGCGGACGAAGAGATCGTCCTCGACGTGAACGAGTTCGTCGTGGCCCAGGACGACTACCTGGGCGTCAGTGGGGTCCAGGTGACGTCCGACGGAAAGCTGCTGGCTTACGCGATCGATCGCGTGGGGCGGCGAATCTATGACATTCATTTCCGAAACCTCGAGACGGGCGAGGAGTTCAGCGACGTCATCGAGGACGCCAGTTCGAACGTGTCCTGGGCCGAGGATGGCAAGACGCTGTTCTACGGCCGCAAGGACCTGCAGACGCTTCGTTCGTTCCAGATCTACCGTCATACGCTTGGAACACCCGCCGCTGACGATGTTCTGGTCTATCAGGAAGACGATGACACGTTCGGTAGCTACGTCTTCAAGACGAAGTCCAAACGCTACATGATGATCGTGTCGCAGCAGACCCTGTCGTCGGAGTACCGATTCGTCGATGCGACCAACCCGACTGGAGAGTTCTCCGTCTTCCTTCCGCGTGAGCGAAACCACGAGTACGGTATCGATCACTACGGCGACTCGTTCTACATCCGGACCAATCACGGGGCAAAAAACTTCCGCCTGATGAAGACCTCAACCGATGCGACCGCCCTCAAGAACTGGACCGAGGTCCTGCCGCATCGTGATGACGTCCTCCTCGAGGACTTCGAGATCTTCTCCGACTTCCTGGTCGTCGCCGAGAGGCAAGAGGGTTTGGTGCAGTTGCGCATCCGTCCGTGGGACGGCAGCGACGAGCACTACCTGGATTTCGGTCAGGAGGCCTACCTGGCCTACACGACGGGCAACCGCTCCTTCGAGACGTCCACGCTTCGCTACGGCTATACGTCGATGACGGTGCCGAACTCGGTCTACGACTATGACATGGTCAGCCGAGAGAAGACGCTGTTGAAACAGGACGAGGTCCTCGGTGGCTACGACTCCGATGACTACGTGACGCAACGACGCTGGGCGACCGCGCAGGATGGTGTCAAAGTCCCGGTGTCGATCGTCTTCCACAAGGACACCAAGCTCGACGGCAGCTCGGCGCTGCTGCTCTACGGGTACGGCTCGTACGGCAACACGATCGACGCGACGTTCAGTGCCTCGCGACTCAGCCTGTTGGAGCGTGGGTTCATCTACGCGATCGCTCACGTCCGTGGTGGCGAGGAGCTGGGTCGCCAGTGGTACGAGAACGGCAAGCTGTTCCACAAGAAGAACACCTTCACCGACTTCATCGATGTAGCCGAATACCTGAAGACCGAGAAGTATGCGGACCCGGCACACATCTACGCCTACGGCGGTAGCGCCGGTGGACTGCTGATGGGAGCCGTGGTCAACATGCGAGGGGACCTGTTCGACGGTGTCATCGCGGCGGTGCCCTTCGTCGATGTCGTCACGACCATGCTCGACGATTCGATTCCGCTGACCACGAGCGAGTACGACGAGTGGGGGAACCCCAACGACAAGGCGTACTACGACTACATCCTTTCCTACTCGCCGTATGACAACGTCGCCGAGAGTGCCTACCCCCACATGCTCGTGACCACCGGTCTGCACGACTCGCAGGTCCAGTACTGGGAGCCGGCCAAGTGGGTCGCGCGACTCCGTAAACTGAAATCCGACGACAACCGACTGATGATGAAGACCAACATGGAAGCCGGTCACGGTGGCGCGTCGGCCCGCGACGAGCGTTACAAAGAGATCGCGTTCCGTTGGGCGTTCCTGCTGGATCTGGCCAGGAGCTAGGTCTCAGGAACCACCGAAGAGGTTCTGGAAGATATGCCAGCCACCGACGAAGGTGCCGAGGACACTTCCGAACATCGGCAGGATGGTCGCCAGGATGACGCGTAACACGCGGTTCTTCCACCACATGGAGAACCGCGACGCGTCGTCCACGACCGTCTGAAAGTCCTTCACCTGTGGGGGCGAGACCCACGTCTGTACCAGACCCGTCACATAGCCGGCACCGATGGCCGGGTTGAGACTGGTCAGCGGTGCGGCGAGAAACGCCGCGATGATGGTGAACGGGTGGGCCAGCGCCAGAAGAGCCCCTAGCGCCGAAGGAATGCCGTTGGCCAGCACCCAGTAACCCAGGTTCTGGCCCGCGACGCTCGAGCCCTTCGTGACACCGATCGTGATGATCGCCGCGACGATCAGCGTGGGGATGCCCCACGCGATGACGCGACCCCACGGACTGGGAGCGGGGATCTTCGAGATCTCTTCCAGATCGACGTCCGGTTTGTCGTGGAGCGTCTGGACGATCCCTTCCAGATGACCCGCGCCGACGATGGCGACGACGGTCTGTCCCTCGGAGTCCCGGATTCGATCGGCCAGATAGAGGTCGCGCTCGTCGATCAGGACCCGCTTGAGAGTCGGTAGCTGACCCGCCATCTCGGACATCAATTCGTTCAGCATGTCGCGGCTCTTGAGACGCCGCAGATCCTCTTCCGACAACTCCGCGTCCGAAAAGACCGACGCCAGGAGCTCGGCCGAGAGACGGGTGCGTTGCCAGAATCCCATCGAGCGCCAGGCGCGTAGCAACGTAATGCGGACGGGGCGATCGGCCAGGGTGACGGGGATCTCCTGCTCGTCCGCCGCGACGGTCGCCTCGAGCAACTCGGTTCCCGGCGGGACACCCAGCTCGTCGCCGAGCTTCTTTTGAAACGACGCCAGGAGCAGGTTGACCAGTAGCGTCGACATCTGCTTCTGACGGATCAGCTGCTTGAGGTCGAGGCTCTCCCACTTCTTCCGTTTGGAGAGGGCCTGATACCGCTGCTCGTCCAACTCGACACAGACTCGATCCGGCCGCTCGGCATCGATCACCTTGCGAACCAGCTCGGTGGACTCCCGGGAAACATGGGCCGTCCCGACCAGGACGATCCGTCGCCCATCCAGATCGAGGACGCGTACCATTTCATCGGAATATGTGGGCGGTATCTGCTGGTTCTCTTCGATGACGCCAATCCTCCTGCCGCGACGCGACGCGGCAGGTTACCCTAACTTCCCAACCCGGGCCACGGACCTCCCAGGGAGCGACCCATGAGCAACAAGACCCCACCCACCGACGTCGATCTCCGCGGCAAACTGACCGACGACCAGTACCGCATCACCCGCCAGTCCGGAACCGAGCCGGCCTTCAGCGGTTGCTTCTGGGACCACAAGGGCGACGGCCACTACCACTGCGTCTGCTGTGGCGAGCGTCTCTTCGACTCCCGCACCAAGTACGACTCCGGCAGCGGATGGCCAAGCTTCTACGAGTCCGTGACAAACTCTCCCGTCGAGACCCACAGCGACGCCAGCCACGGCATGCTGCGCACCGAGGCCCGTTGCAACCACTGCGACGCCCATCTCGGTCATGTCTTCGACGACGGCCCAGCCCCTACCGGCAAGCGCTTCTGCATCAACTCCGCCTCGCTCGAGTTTCGGGAGCGGGAAGACCCGGACTCGGAAACCGGCACTTCGTAACGGTGTATCGGGGGGACGCCCCCTGGGGGGCTCCGCGTCCTCCTCGCGCAGACGCTCGGACTCCGATGTCGCTCCCCCAGGGGGCGTCCCCCCTCCGCATCGATTACCGGTGTTGGTTTCCGGGCGGCGTTACGCGCTACCGCAACCGTGAGCGTTGACGGGAACAGAACCCCGCAGGAGGCCTCGCGGCCGCCGCGCCAGCCGACGGAGGGGTTCTGTTCCCGTCAACGCGACTCGACAAGCGGTGCCTTGAAGGCGTCGGTGGGATACCAGAAGGGATCGATGATCGAGGCCTGCCAATGGCTGGGGCGAAAGCCGACCGGTTCGGAGTGGAGGCCGACGCTGTGGGTGGATTGCCAACTGGGATCGAGGACGCCGTTGGCCCAGGTGCTGACCCGATCGGCGGGGTCGAAGATGCTGCCTTGCCACCAGCCGGAGGTCGGCGCCCAGGCGGGGTCGATGGGGGGCGTGGGAAAGTCGAGGCCGCGGCGGGGGATCGCGGCCAGGGCCTCCTCGGTGGTGACGAAGTCGATGGGTTCCTGCGAACCCGCCAGTTGTTGCGGGGCGCGGACGGTGAAGCCCCGTGCGTCGGGCTTCGGTGGGTCCTCTTCGGGGATTGGTGGGGCGGGGATTCCGGATAACGACAAACCGATCCGTTGGACGAGGGGGTCCGGGAGGAGGACGACGGTTCCGTCGCTCAGTTTCAGGAGCAGACGGTCGTTGGCGCGGATCAGGTCGACGCCGGCCAGGGTGGAGCCGTCGACGAGCCAGACGGTGATGGGGGCAGGGGCAGTCGGTTCAGGCTCGGCGCCTGTAACGGAGACGAACAGGGCGAGAAGAATGACGCAAGACAGGCGCATGGGTCATTGTCCCGCATCCGGCTTTCGAGTGCCAGCGCGGGGGAAACGTAAGGTAAAAGTCGTGCCTTCGCCGACGACCGATGTGAGCTGGACCTGGCCGTTGTGGAGTCGCATCAGGTGCTTGACGATGGCGAGGCCCAGTCCGGTACCACGCACGGTGCGTGACCGTTCCTTACGGACCTGAAAGAAACGGTGGAAGATCTGTTCCTGCGAGTCGAACGGGATGCCCTCGCCGGTGTCCGTGATCGAGAAGACACCCTCGTCGCCTTCAATGAAACACTGGAGTGTCACACGTCCACCGCCTGGCGTGAACTTGAGTGCGTTGTCCAGGAGATTGGTCAGGATCTGCTCAAGACGTCGGCGGTCGGCGTCGATCGGAACCGGACCGCCGCTCTCGACGCGCACGTCGATCTGGGCATCGCGGGCTACGGTTCCTAGCCGCTCGGCGACCGCCGACGCGACGGTGAAGAGGTCAAGAGACTGGATTTCAAGCGAGACGGCTCCGGTCTCGATGACCGAGAGGTCGGTCAGATCCGAGACGAGGAGCCCCATGTGGGCGCTGTTGCGTGCGGCGATGTCCAGGAACGGCCGTTGCTCCGCCGTCGTTGATTCCATCTCCTCGAGAGACTCGACCGACGCCTGAACCGCCGTGAGCGGTGTGCGCAACTCATGGGAGACGTTGGCGACGAACTCTCTGCGCACGGATTCCAATCGCTCCAGTTGCGAGATGTCGAACAGGAGCAACAGCACCTCTCCCCGGGACAACCGATAGCTCCGTACATCGAAGGCTCCGCCGGTCGGGTAGAGCCGAAGGGCAACATTCTGCGATGCCTCGTCACCGGCGAGCATTCTGTCAACGGCCGTATTCAGCTCGGGGTAGCGGGCGATCTCGGACAGCAGGCAATTGGCGGGATCGAAATCGATGCCGAGGATCTCGCGACAGCGGCGATTGACCAGCCGCACCCGACGATCGGCATCCACCAGGATCACACCCTCGTTCATCCCGCGGATGATGGAGGCGAAGAGGTCGTTGTCACGAAGAAGCTGCTGCTGACGCTCGTCGGAAACTTCCTGCGACAGCTCGAGCGCCGTGACCAAACGCTGTCGCAGTCGTCGATGTCGTGACACGCCGAACCCGTAGGCCAACCCCGCCACGACGAGGAGGGCCAGCGCGAAGGTCCAGCCCGAGATCAATCGTCCATCTCGACAAAGCGATATCCCACACCCACGACAGTATCGATTCCTCCGGCGGCCTCGTCGCCGAGTTTGCGGCGGAGTTGTCGGATGTGAACATCGACCGTTCGTGTCGTTCCGACGTTGTCGTAGCCCCAGACTTTCTCCAGGAGTCGCTCGCGGGTCAAGACACGCCCACGAGTCCTGAGGAGTTCTGCCAGAAGGTCGAACTCCTTGCGGGTCAGCGTGACTTCGTCGCCGCCGGCGTGAACCTCCCGACGGGCGAGATCGAGAACGAGCCCACGCGCGGTCAGTTGCTCCTCGGTGGGTTGGCGTCCGCCGGCACGACGCAGGAGGGCCTGGGACCGGGCGACGACCTCGCGGACCGAGAACGGCTTCGTGATGTAGTCGTCGGCACCGTCATCCAGCCCGCGGATCACATCGCTCTCGGCGGTTCGTGCGGTCAGCATGATGATCGGAGTATCTCGCGTCTGATCGTTGGTACGCAGGGACTTGCAGACATCGATCCCGTCCATGCCTGGCAGGTTCAGGTCCAGAAAGACCAGGTCCGGCGGATCCAACGTCGCTCGTTCCAGTCCCGTCTCGCCATTGGCGACATGCTCGACGCTGAATTCGGCGCTCCTCTCGAGGGCGTGCCGGACAATCAACGCGATGTCCGGATCATCCTCGATCAGGAGGACCCGTGTCATGAGCCGTGCCCGTGCTTGATGACCCGCGCGTCCGCCATGAACACGACCTGTTCGCAGATATTGGTGGCCTGATCGCCGATGCGCTCGAAGTACTTGGCGACGAAGGTCAGCCGCAGCGCTCGCGAGATGGTCCGTGGGTTCTCGATCATGTGGGATAGCAGGATACGAAACGTCTGCTCCATCTGTCGATCGAGGACGTCATCGGTATGGATGATCGCCTGAGCGGCCTCCGAGTCGGATCGAACGAAGGCATCGAGCGCGCCTCGCACCATGTGCTGCGCGTGATGTGCCATTGCCGACAGATCGACGGCCGCCTGGAGCGGTGGTTCACCGTTCAACTCCAGAGCTCTCTCGCTGATGTTGACGGCGTGGTCCGCGATTCGCTCGAGGTCGGGGGCAATCTTCATGGCGGTCGTGACGAATCGCAGGTCCTTGGCCATCGGCTGATTCAGGGCGAGGAGTTCCATCACAAGCCGATCGATCTCCAGTTCGACCGAGTCAATCTCGTTATCACTCTCGATCACCTCCCGCGCCAGGTCGGAGTCTCTCTGCACCAACGCGCGGACGGACTTTCCGATGGCATCCTCGGTGAGTCCGCCGAGGCGAAGCAAGAGCTCGCGAAGCGAATCGAGAAGCTCGTGGAAGTTGCCGTGTGCCGGTTCCATCGTGTCGTCTCCGTCCGTCGGTTAGCCGAAGCGACCGGTGATGTAGTCCTCGGTCTGCTTCTCGAGGGGGTCGATGAACAGTTTGTCCGTGGACTGGTATTCGATCAACTTGCCCATGTACATGAATGCGGTCAGGTCCGATATCCTCGACGCCTGCTGCATGTTGTGCGTGACGATCACCAGCGTGTAGCGCTCCTTCAGCTCGACCATCAGCTGCTCGATCTTGGCGGTGGCGATGGGGTCAAGTGCGGAACAGGGTTCGTCCAGAAGCACGACGTCCGGCTCGATGGCGATGGTCCGTGCGATGCAGAGGCGTTGTTGCTGGCCGCCGGAGAGTCCCAGCGCAGAGTCGTTCAGTCGATCCTTGACCTCGTCCCAGAGGGCCGCGCCGACCAGTGAGTTCTCGACGATCTCGTCCAGACGACTGCGATCGCGGACGCCGTGGATCCGGGCTCCGTAGGCGACATTCTCGTAGATCGTCTTCGGGAACGGATTGGACTTCTGGAACACCATCCCGACCCGTTTGCGGAGCGCGTTGACATCCTGGTTTGCGTCGAAGATCGATTCCTTCTCGAAACGGATATCCCCGTCGACGCGAACACTGTCGACAAGATCGTTCAACCGGTTGAAGCAACGCAGGAGCGTCGACTTACCGCAGCCCGAGGGTCCGATAAACGCCGTGATCTGATTCTCGGGGATCTCGATGGAGACGTCGAACAGCGCCTGATTGTCGCCGTACCACAGCGACAGATCGGAGACCTCGATCAGGGGGTTCTCTATCTCGGGCCGGATGGGAGAGGACTCGCGGATCATCTGGACTGCCTCGCTCATGGTTACACGGCACTCGTTGCATACTTGCGGCGCAGGCGGTTTCGTACCGCGATCGCTCCGAGATTCATGAAGGTTACCACCACAATAAGAAGAAGAGCCGTTGCGAAGACCAGGGGCTTCGCTGCCTCGACATTGGGGCTCTGGAAGCCGACGTCGTAGATATGGAAGCCGAGATGCATGAATTTCCGTTCGAGATGGACGAACGGGTAATTCCCGTCGATCGGTAGGCTCGGCGCCAGCTTCACCATGCCGACGATCATTAGCGGTGCGACCTCGCCGGCAGCTCGCGACATCGCGAGAATCATTCCGGTCAGAATCCCCGGCGCGGATGCGGGCAAGACCACACGCCACGTCGTCTCGAACTTCGTTGCGCCCAGGGCCAGCGACCCTTCGCGGACGATCCGTGGGACGGCGGCCAGTCCCTCCTCCGTCGCGACAATGACGACGGGAACGGTGAGGAGCGCCAGCGTCAGGCTGCCCCAGAGGATGCCGCCGGTACCCCAGGTCGGCGTCGGGAGAACCTCCGAGAAGAACATCCGGTCAATCCCGTCGCCGATGAAGTAGACGAAGAAGCCCAGACCGAAGACTCCGTAGACGATGGACGGGACACCGGCGAGGTTGTTGACCGCCACGCGGACGATGCGTACGAGGAGGCCCTGTTTCGCATACTCCCGCAGGTAGAGCGCGGCGAGCACTCCCAGCGGCGCGACCGCGAAGGACATGATGAAGACCATCATCACGGTGCCGAAAAGGGCAGGGAAGATTCCGCCCTCGGTGTTGGACTCCCGCGGATCGTCGACAACAAACTCGACCACACGCGAGACGTACAGGCCAGCCTTGTCCAGGACCGACTGACGGTTTGCGGGAATCGCCCGGACAATGTCCCCGACGGGTACGCGGTGGTCGATGCCGTCGCCGGTCTTCATGACCAGGTACTCGGCGGCGTACGTGTCACGCAGCGAGAAGAGCTGTTGCGAGAGTTCTTCGAATTCGGCCTCGAGGACACGCTTCTGCTCCCGCAGACCGGGGTCGTCGGAGCGCAGAATCCCGATCCGAAGCCTCTCGATTCGATGGTTGAGCTTACCCATCTCGCGCTTCTCGAGTCGATGGATTGATTTCTTTTCGCCCCGCTTCTGTTTGAGCATCCGCTGCAGCGCGGGCCAGGCCTGGTCGCCATGAACCAACGTCTCGTCCTCACGGTGCAGCGAGTCGATCGTGCCGTAGAAGTTGCCGTACTCCATGCGCTCGAAGACCATGGCCGACTCCGGCCGCGACTTGCTCTCGATGTCCCGTTCGTCGATCCAGCGGAAGTCGCTTCCCGTCACGTCGCGATTACCCGTCTTGATTCGGACGCGATGGGCCTCCGCGTCGACGGTCGGCTTGCGTTCGTGGATCTCGCCGAGGACGACCTCGCTGCCGGCAAGATGCATCTCGACCAGCGGCCGCTGCCAGAAATAGGACAATCCGTTGTAGCCGAGGACCGCCAGCAGCGCGATGACCATCAAGAGGTTCATCGCGAGGGCCGCGCTGCACAGGGAGGTCGCCGCATCGGACAAACGGTCTTGCGCCGACCGTCGTTTCGGTTTGTTTGCTTTGAGTACCATCTAGAGCTGCGCGTAGCGTTTTCGTAGCCGCTGACGAATCAGCTCGGCTCCGGTGTTGGCGACGAAGGTGAAGACGAACAACAGCGCGGCCGCCAGGAACAGCACGCGATAGAGGGTGCCGCTGTGCGGTGCCTCGGGGATTTCGACCGCGATGTTCGCCGACAGCGTCCGGAAGCCATTGAAGGGGCTCCAGTCCATCAGGGGCGTATTGCCGGTGGCCATCAGGACGATCATCGTCTCTCCGATGGCCCGACCGAAGCCGATCATGATCGCCGAGAAGATGCCGGGGCTGGCGGTCGGGAGCACGACCCGCGTGACGGTCTGCCAGCGATTGGCTCCCAGCGCCAACGATCCGGAGACCAGGTTCTGCGGGACGTTGCTGAACGCGTCCTCGGCGATCGAGAAGATGATGGGGATCACCGCGAAGCCCATCGCCAGGCCGACGACGATCGCGTTTCGTTGGTCATACCGTAGCCCGGTGGTATCGAACAGCCATTGGCGGACATCGCCGGCGAAGACCTGTGCCTCGAAGACGCCGTTCAGTCGAAACGCGACGAACATCGCTATTGCGATGACGAACAGTTGAAGCAGAGCCTCGAAACCGTCGGGAAACCGATGCCGGTAGCCATTCGGCAGGCTGCGCCAGCCGACGCCGGCGAGGAGAACGAACGCGGGCACGATGACGAGCATCGCCACCAGAGCCGGGAGAACCATCTCGAGTCGGGGCGCGAGCCACAGGCCCGCCAGAAATCCAAGAACCACACTCGGCAGGGCCGCCATCAGTTCCACGGTCGGCTTGACGGTCCTCCTCAGGCGGGGATGCATGAATTGCGAGGTGTACATGGCGCCAAGGACGGCCAGCGGGATCGCAAGGATCAGGGAGTAGAACGTTCCCTTGAACGTTCCGACGATCAACGGTGTCAGGCTAAGCTTCGGTTCGAAGACGTCGGTGCCGCCGGTGGACTGCCAGACCCGCTCGGGTTGGTCGTACCCCTCGTACCAGACGCGACCGAAGAGTGCGTTCCAGCCGATCTCAGGATGGGGATTGTCGATGTCGAGGAGTGCCAACTCATCGGCACCCGCCACGATCGCGCCGTTGGCCTTCGGCGCGTAGTACAACACCGAGCTGGCCCCGACCGGGGAGTTGCCACTCCACAGCAATCGATTCGACGTCGAGTAGTAGAGGGCCATGCCGCCGGAGGCGTCCACCGACAACACACCCTTGTCCCGCGGTGACGGGCTCAGGCCGACAATAGGGGCCTTCTGTTGGGTAGAACCACGGATCCGCCCCAGCCGGTCGCCACCGCCCTCCGAAGGAACGGGAAACCAGACACCGAGGCGCCCGGTGACGTCCCCGGTGATCAGCGACTGATCGCCGATGAGAAACGTCATGGCGGTGATCGGCGCCTCGTTCTCGGCGGTTCGTGGCTCCTGGGGCTCACCGTCGTCGATGACCCACCAGATCACAGCTCCGCTCTCGGTTCCGGCGAAGATGTTCGTGTGCTGTCGATCCAGCAGAAGAGAGGAGACATCGCCGGGTGCCTCCCGCCAGGTCCGCTCCCAGACGGTCGTCTCCTCGCCGGACATGAAGTCCTCTTCGATCGACTGCCGGGCGAAGAGCAACCGACCGTCTTCGGTGATGGCGGCACCGGCGATGGCGCCGTCGTCGTCGAAGGCCAGGCTGAATTGTTGAAGGGGGATTCGAGCCGTCTCCTCATCGAAGAAATCGAAGGGGACGGCCCGGGAAAGATCGGGCGTGATGACGCGGGTCGCTTCGTCGAACTCGATCGTCCAGTCCATCGTCAACGCGAACAGGTCGCCGCCGGCGGTTTCGATGGCGACCCGCGGCTCACCGGGGATCTGCTGGATCCGTTTCCAGGGCCCCAGGGTGGGGTCGATACCGGAGTCCAGGCGATGGGTCACGTCGCCGGTCGCAAGCGAGCGAACGACGATCTGCCCGTCGGCCGCGAAGGTCGCGGCGTGCGTGCGATGCTCGTCCACGACAACCGCGCCCGGCTCTTCGCCATCCAGGGGAAAGCGTGCCGTGAGCGCTACGTCGGCAGAGCCGAAGAGCGGGAGGATCTCTATGAAGATGAAAAACAGGATCCCGAGGATTCCGGCGATCGTGGCCATTCCGCCCCCCGAGACAAGCCCACGGGCGATGCGATCGCTCAGGAGTCGTCGACGGGGGGTACGAAAGGATTCCGGTTTCATGGGTTCTCGAGTTCGTCGCTGAGCTACTTGAGCTGCCCGAGTTCTGAATCGGCGATCTTTGCCGAGATCGGAAGGTAGCCATCCTTGACGACGATCTGCTGGCCCTCAGCCGACAGCACGAACGTGAGGAACTCGCGGATCATGGGATCCAGGGGCTTGTTGGGCGCCTTGTTGACGTAAAGGTAGAGGTAGCGCGAGAGGGCGTAGTTGCCTGAGAGAACCGTGTCCGGATCCGTGCCGTAGTAGGGCTCGCCCTTCTTCTTTGCCAATGCCAGCGTCTTGACTCCCGAGGTCTTGTAGCCGATGCCGCTGTAGCCGATGCCGTAGAGGTCTTCCGTGACACCCTGAACCACCGAGGCCGAGCCCGGCTGTTCCTTGACCGTGTCCTGGAAGTCCCCCTTACAGAGGGCGACCTTCTTGAAGTAGCCGTAGGTTCCGGAGGCCGAGTTGCGGCCGTAGAGGCTGATCGGCCGTCGGCTCCAGTCGTTGGCCGCCAGTCCGGTCGCGCCCCACGAGTCGATGCCGGTATCCTCGCCGCACTTGCGGTTCTTGGAGAAGATCGCGTCGACCTCTGCCATCGTTAGCTGCTCCAGCGGGTTGTCCTTGTGGACGTAGACCGCCAGGGCGTCGATCGCCACACGAATCCTGGTCGGCGCGTAGCCGAAGCTCTCCTCGAATTCGTCGATCTCGGTCTTCTTCATGCCACGGCTCATCGGTCCGACCTGGGCGGTGCCCTTGATCAGTGCGGGAGGAGCCGTCGAGGAGCCCTTGCCCTCGATCTGGATGCGGATGTTGGGGTACGCCTTGCTGAAGCCCTCCGCCCAGAGGGTCATCAGGTTGTTCAGCGTGTCGGAGCCGATGGAGCTGAGACTGCCGGAGACGCCGGTTGTTCGCTCGTAGGCCGCGATCCCTTCATCGACCGTGACGGTCTGAGCCGTCACCGGCACGATCGCGAACAGCAATAGCGCGAGCATCATTCGTTGGATCATCTTTGACCTCCTCTTTCGTTGAACTGAGATCTAGAACGCCACCTGAAGTTGGACGCGGAACTCGTTGGTGTCCTGGGTCGGGTCGGCGTCGTACTCGAGTTGGCGGTAGTCCGCCTGAATCTTGTGGTTGTGCTTGGCCAGGTAGTAGCTGTAGGCGATGCCGGTTTCGGTCTCGTCCATCGACGCGCCGCTGATGTCGGGGCTGATCGTCGCGAGCCGGACGGCGATCTCGGACTTCTTGTTGGGGAACAGGTAGCCGCCCTCGCCCCAGCCGCCCACGTGGTCGTCGGCGAGAACCATGGTGCTCGGAGACAGGGTGAGGATCAGCGCGGCGATCGCGATGAGTGTCCAATGCCGTTTCATCGTATTCTCCTTGGTGGCAGGTCATGAGGTGGCCTGCTCCTTGCCATCAGAGCGCCCCGGGATTAGCGACAGGTAAGCTCCGTGTTAACTCGACGTAAAATCTGAAGAGAGAACCCATGAACTGGATAAAGACGGGGATCCCCCTGCTACTCGCCATCTCCTGCGGACCGGCCGCCGCCCACCCCGGTGCCGATCCGTACGACGCCGCCACCGCCACCGCCATCGCCAAGGCGATGAAGGCTGCAGGCAAGGACTATCGGCCCCGGACACGTCACCTGAAGGACGACGGAACCGCGACGTTCACCAATCGGCTGATCCTCGAGGCCAGCCCCTACCTCCGTCAGCACGCCCACAACCCGGTGGATTGGTATCCGTGGGGTGACGAGGCGCTGGAGCGTGCTCGCGAGTTGGGTCGACCGATCCTGCTCAGCATCGGCTACTCGACCTGCCACTGGTGTCACGTGATGGAAGAGGAGTCCTTCGAGGACCTGGAGATCGCCGAGTTTCTGAATCGCAACTACGTGGCGATCAAGGTCGATCGCGAAGAGCGTCCCGACCTGGACGCCATTTACATGACCGCGGTGCAGGCCCTCACCGGACGCGGCGGCTGGCCGATGACCACCTGGCTGACCCCTGCAGGCGAGCCGTTCTACGGGGGGACCTACTTCCCGGCGCGGGACGGCGATCGTGGGGCACCCACCGGCTTCCTGACACTTCTGCAACGGCTCCATACCGTCTATCAGGAACGTCCGGACGAGATCGCCGGTCAGGCCAAGACCCTGGTGGCTCGCATACGCAATTCGATGCAAGTGCCGAAAGGGGAAGCGCTCCCGGCGGCGGATCTACCCCGCCAGACGGCGCTCCGCTACAAGAACCTGTTCGACGAAACCTGGGGTGGGCTGAAGCGGGCCCCCAAGTTCCCCAGCAGCTTTCCGCTACGACTCCTGATGCGGATCGGTCGTAGCCCGGACGACCGACGTCTGACGGAGATGGCGATGGTCACGTTGGATGCCATGGCGCAAGGGGGGATCCACGACCAGGTCGGGGGCGGGTTCCATCGTTACTCGGTCGATGGGCAGTGGCTGGTTCCCCATTTCGAGAAGATGCTCTATGACAACGCGCTCCTGGCGGTGGCCTATCTCGAGGCCTACCAGATCGACGGCGAACCCCGTCGCGCGGAGGTCGTCCGTCGCACGCTGGATTATGTCCTTCGCGAGATGAGCACCCCGGCAGGCAGCTTCTATTCCGCAACCGACGCCGATAGCGTGGGCCCCGACGGGCATTCCGAGGAGGGCTACTTCTTTACCTGGACACCCGCCGAACTCGCCGCCGTGCTCGGCGAGGAACGGGCCTCGTGGGTCGGCCGTTTCTACGGGATCACGACAGCCGGCAACTTCGAGGGGCGATCGATTCCGACCCGCCGACTGGATCTCGCGGAGTTAGCGAAGGAGTTGAAGCGACCCTTCGATGAGTTGCGTGACGCCCTCGATCAGGCCCGGAACAAGCTCTACCGGGCTCGATCCAACCGCGCCGCTCCGTTACGGGATGAGAAGATCCTCGTCGCGTGGAATGGCCTGATGATCTCCGCGATGGCTCGCGGCGGCTTCGTCCTGAATGAACCGCGATACGTCGACGCCGCTCGCAGGGCCGCCACGGACCTCCTGGCGCACAACCAGCGTGAGGGTCGGCTGCTTCGCAGCCGTCTGGGTGAGGTGGCCTCGACCGCCGGCTACCTGGAGGACTACGCATTCCTCATCGCGGGACTCCTGGACCTGTATCAGGTGACCGGAGAGGCACGCTGGTTCGAGGAGGCGGTTCGACTGCAATCGGTTCAGGAGGCCCACTTCGCCGACCCGGCCGGCGGCTATTTCCGCATCGCGGATGATCACGAGACGCTGCTGGTGCGAGAAAAGCCGGCGCGGGACGGTGCCGAGCCGGGGGGCAACTCGGTGGCCCTGATGAACCTCCTGCGGCTTCACGCCTGGACCAGTGAGGATCGCTATCGGCAGCAGGCGGATCGTCTACTGGTGGGGTTCTCGTCGATCCTCGCCGGCGGCGGGAACGGCCTGACCGAAATGCTCCTGGCGCTGGGCTATCGGCACGCGGATGCACGGGAGATCGTGCTCTCTTTTCCACCGGATGGAGGGGATCCTGAGCCTTTTCTTCAGGTATTGAGAGGATCCTATCTGCCCGACGCCGTGTTCGTGATGCATCGATCGCGGTCCGGGAAGAACGCAAAGTCGGTGACTCCGATCGCCGAAGGCAAGGTCGCCCGGGACGGAAAAGTGACCGCGTACATCTGCCGTCAGGGGTCGTGTGAGCGACCGACCAACGACCCCGCGAGGTTCGCCGAGCAGCTCAAACGCGTGCCGGACGCCGTCTCTAAAACCCCATAAAAAATAGGGTCTGAGGCCACTCTACAGTTGAACGACTCGGCAAAAGCCGATACACTCGTGATGTGTTCGGGGTCTCCGAACAATATTTCACTCCAAGGAGGTTGACAAACAATGGCCAAGGCCAAAGCTGCACCGAAGAAATCAATGACCAAGAGCGAGCTGCTCAACGCGATCTCCACCGAAACCGATCTCACCCGCCGTGAGATCACCTCGGTGCTGGACGCCCTCGGGACTCAGATCTCGAAGAGCCTCGGCCGTCGTGGCGTCGGCATGTTCACCATTCCCGGTCTGATCAAGATCGAGAAGAAGAAGGTCCCTGCCCGTAAGGCTCGCAAGAACGTGCCGAACCCGTTCAAGCCCGGCGAGATGATGGACGTCGCTGCCAAGCCGGCCAGCACGAAAGTCAAGCTCCGTGCCCTCAAGAGCCTGAAGGATATGGTCTAAGGCGTTTCGCTCACGCGAGACATTCACGTACGGCACGTACGGAGTGTACAAAATGAAAAGGGCCCGTCAGGCGAAAGCCTGGCGGGCCCTTTTGTCTTTATGAGCGGCTGTCGATCGCTAGCTGATCAGACCCATCTTCCACGCGCCATCGATCAGAACGACGGTGACCGTATGTCGGGCGGTGCTGTCATCGCCGTAGACGACGTCGAACAGGATGAGAGTCGAACCTTCGGAGGGACCGTCTTCGGAGGTGACGATCTTGATCTGGGCGACGGAGCCGCTGCGAGTCTCGCCGTCCGCCCACTCCCGGAACGCGCGGTCGTCGCTGGAGGACGGATCGGCGATCGCCGCCAGAGATTCCGGCGAGTAGAGAGTCTTGGCAGCGTCGTAGTCCTTGGCGTTGAGGGCGTCGTAGAAGTCCGAGACGACACGCTCCGCAGAGCCTTCCGCACCGGCCGGTCCGCCACTCGGACCGCCGCAGCCCAGGACCGTCAGCGCCAGGACGAGTGAGAGGCTGAAGACGATCCGGTCATTCCGTAGCCGCATGATTCGCTCCTCTATGCCGGTGCCAGCAGATCCTGCTCGCTCATCCAGGCATCGTTAATCTTGGACAGGTATCGCTCGCCCGAATCGGGGAACAACGTCACCACGACATGATCGTTCGAGAGGTCTCGGGCGACCTGGCGGGCCGCGACGACCGCTGCACCGCCGGACGAGCCGGTGAAGATCGCCTCCTTGCGACTGAGTTCAAGAACCGCCTGATAGGCCTTCCGATCGCTGACCGTGATGACGTCGTCGATGGAATCCCACCAGACCGTATCCGGCATGAAGTCCTCACCGATGCCATCGATCAGGTACTGGTGGATCTGGTCGGCCGGCGGAAGCTTGCGATGCTTGTGGTAGTACGCGTAGATGCTGCCCACCGTATCGACGCCCACGACCTGTACGTCCGGGTTCTGTTCCTTGAGATAGCGAGCCACGCCACTGATCGTGCCGCCGGTGCCGATGCCTGCGACCCAGTGAGTGATCTTGCCCTCGGTCTGCCGCCAGATCTCGGGACCCGTCGAGTCGTAATGCGCCTCCGGGTTGGCCTGGTTGTGGTACTGGTAGGGCAGGTAGGCGCCCTGTTCGTCTCGGATCCGCTCCGCGACCTTGTAGTAGGAACGCGAATCGTCGGCGGACACCTGGGTCGGGCAAGTGATGACCTCGACGCCAAACGCCTTCAGCAGGGCGATCTTCTCGACCGAGATCTTGTCGGGCGCCGTACAGATCAACGTGTAACCGCGTAGCGCCGCCGCCATCGCCAGTCCGAGGCCGGTATTGCCCGATGTGGGTTCGACGATCGTCCCGCCGGGCTTCAGGAGACCCTCCCGTTCGCCGTGGTCGATCAACGCGCTGCCGATCCGATCCTTGACGCTGGATCCCGGGTTGAACGATTCCACCTTACCGAGGAGGAGGCCGCCCTCCGGAGAATAACGCGTTAATTCGATGAGCGGTGTGTTGCCCATCGTCTCGAGGATGTTCTTGTAGGTATCCATCACCGTCCACTCTAGTGCCGAATTGTTGCTATCGAGGGAATCAGTTTTCGTAGTTGAGGCGTCTGTGCTGCTGGACCCACCAGTCCGAGTCTTGCGGGACGTAGAGACAGCAGCAATCCATCTCGCCGCCGTAGACATGGAGAGTCACCGATCGCGTGTCCGGGAGTGGGTTGCCCAGCGTGTGGTACTCGAAGGGAGGGATGAGGCAGCCCGCGTCGCCCACCCCCGTGCGAACCTCGCCGCGACGGTCGAATCGATAGCGACCGTTGTTGACCTCCTGAAGCTCGTACTGACAGACGTCGATGTTTCCCTCGACGACACACTCGACACACCAGATACCGGAATGATCGTGGAGCTGCGTCTTCTGCCCGGGTCCCCAGGCCATCACGACGACGGTGTAACCCAACTCCGGGTTGCTATGCAGGAGGCGACGGGAATAACAGGAGATCCCCGGTCGGCAGATGGCGTCCGGAAGCTCCAGCTGACCGCCCCCGATCATCGTCTCGAGGTCCTGCTTGATCTTGCGGGTGATGGATGGGATATCGGCAAGCCGGACGGCGTCGTCCAGGCTACGAATCAGCGTCTGCAGGTTCCCACGGTTGGACTCGATCATCGGACTCGGACCCTCGAGGACGCCGGGGCTCCGGCGGTTCCGAGGCAATGTACCGAAAAACAGGGGGCGTCCGCGAGTGCTTTTTGTGAGCGGCCCCGACGACGGGGTTTGGCCCCGATCGGAAGCGGAATTCCGAGAGGTCGGCGCTGGCCTCCAGATGGACGACCCCGATCCGGTCGACGAGCAGGAGCGACGACTCGGTCTCCACCACGTGGATCTGGAATTCGACGACCCGAACCTCGAGATGCGATCTCAGACGCCCCACGCTGAAGCGTTGTCGATTGAAGCGGACTCCGGGGCCCGCCACGATCTCTCCGCGGACTCCGCGGAGCGTGATTCCGGAGTCGTTCCTGATCCAGACCGCGACGGTGGCCTCATCCTGGGGTTGGAGGGTCGTGGCGCCGGTCCGGGTGTGGTGACGGACCAACTCGAAGCCCGACAGCAGGTGTCGGTCCAGCTCCTCCTCGAGGACGCCGAAGATTCTGGCAGTGAAGGCCATCGCGGATCCTCCTTCTCCGGGAAGGTACGGACGCTTCGGCCGGGAGCCACCTAATCCCCCTAGTCGCTCTCGAGAAACTCCCGAATCTCCGTGTCCGAGACGAATTTCACCCGGGGACGACCGCCGGCCTCGCCTCGTCGGAGCTCCTCGGCGTCGAGCCGACGCCAGTCCCGGTAGGAGGTCGGCCGCACGTCTCTGGACGAGAGGTGTCCGAGGAGTGCGTCGTCCTGCTCCCCGGCTGGAGAATGCAGCGTGTCGGCATCGAGATCGGCCAGCATGGCCTGGACCGTCTCGACGGCGTCCGGCTTGTTGGTACCGATGACCCCCGACGGACCCCGCTTGATCCAGCCCGCAACGTAGAGGCCGGGGCAGACCGGACCGTCGACCTGCTCCACCACGCGCCCCTTGACGTTGGGGATGATGCCCCAGTCATCCCGGAAGGGGACGCCCGTAAGGGGGATGCCGCGGTAGCCGACAGAGCGGAACACGAGTCCGGTCTCCAGATGGCTCGTACGGTCCGTCGGTCGAGCGGACAGGCGTCCGCTCTTGAGGAGCAACGTGTTGTGAACCAGATCCACGCCGTTGACCCGCCCCTCGCCGTCGCCCGTCAAACGGGTGGGGGAGACGAGGAATCGAAGGGCGAGACTGCGCTCCCCGGCCGACGGGCTGTTTCCTACGAACGACTCGAGGATCACGAGTTTGCGGGCGAGGGTCTTGTCTGGACCCTCGGGTCCCAGGCTCTCGAGGGTGGCCGAGTCCAGAGCCATCTCGTCCTCACGGGTCGAGGTGCATACGCCGGCCAGCTGTCCGAGCTCCTTGGCCTCGGGATTGGTGAAGGCGGCCTGGGCCGGACCACGACGACCCAGCAGAACGACCTCGCGGATGCGGCTCTCGCGCAGAGCCGCCAGGGCGTGGTCGGCGATGTCCGTGCGGGCCAGCTCATCGGGATCCCGCAGGAGGATCCGGGCCACATCGACGGCGACGTTGCCGACGCCGACCACCACCGCTCGTTCGCAGGAAAGATCGAAGCGGTGCGCGTGATAGTCGGGATGTCCGTTGAACCAGGCGACGAACTCGGTCGCCGGGTGCGATCCCGTAAGGTCCTCGCCCTCGACTCCCAGACGACGGTCGGTCTCTGCGCCGCAGCAGAAGACAATCTGGTGGTATGCGGCCTTCAGGTCGTCGAGCCCGACATCCTCTCCGAAGTGGATGCCGCCGAGGAATCGGAAGTCCTCGTGAGCGGCGATCTTCTCGTAGGCCGCGGTGACCGCCTTGATCTTCTGATGATCCGGCGCGACACCATGACGGACCAGGCCGAACGGTGTGTGAAGACGCTCGATCATGTCGACCCGGACCCGTAGCCCCGGCCGGTCTTTCTGTTTCTGGAGCGCCTGCGCCGTGAAGAACCCGGCGGGACCCGAGCCGATGATCGCGACGCGGAGGGGCCGCTCGCTGGTTCCGACGACTGGCATTTCACGCTCCATGGGGTGAAGAACATCCGCTAGCGGACCGCATTATAGCCAGCCGTCCACGAGTTTGTTTCACGAATATCCAGACGGCCGGACCGGTCAAGAGCGAATACCAAGACAACCCGAATCCATCGCAAAACCCTTACGGAAATCACCATTGTCGCGGGCCCTGTCGCTTTCTACCTTTTGCAATGACCAATCATTCTGACCCCACCTCCTCGTGGGCCGAGGTAAGTGCTTTGATGAGTCAACGGAGTCACCCCCGATGAGCGGCGCGCCACGCGGAAAGCGTCAGCGGGCAGGCCAGCGATCCATCCTGTCGCACTACTTCTCGGAGATCCGGGACTTCCCCCTCCTGACCAAGGAGGAGGAGAAGAGTCTCGCCCGCGATATCCAGAACGGGAACAGCGCGGCGATCAACGACCTCGTTGAATCCAACCTGAGCTTCGTGGCGAAGGTCGCCAGCGAATACCGCTCGCTGGGGATTCCCTTCGAGGATCTTCTCAACGAGGGCAATATCGGGCTGATCGAGGCGGCGCATCGCTTTGATGCCAGCAAGGACACGAAGTTCATCAGCTATGCCATCTGGTGGATTCGAAAATCGATCCTGAAGGCTCTCTCCGAGCAATCCCACGTCGTCCGGCTTCCCTACTCCCAGTTGAAGAAGGTCAAGGAGATCCGCCGGGCGGAACAGCATCTCAGCCGCGAGCTGGATCGCAAGCCGACCCGCGAGGAGATCTCGAAATATCTCGACAGGAGTGTGGCCAAGATCGACAAGGTTCTTCAGCACAGCGTGCACGAGGTCAGTCTGGACGAGCCGGTGAACGATGAGAACGCCAACGCGTTGGCGGACTGTATCGAGGACAAGACCCATGTCTCGACGGAGCAGCGTCTATTGGATCGGGAGTTGACCCACGGCATCGGTGACGCCATGGAGTCCCTCAACGAGCAGCAACAGACGGTGATCGGCTACCGATTCGGCCTGAACGGGGCGCCCCCCTTGACGCTCCAGGAGACCGGCGATCAGATGTCGCTGAGTCGTGAGCGGGTTCGGCAGATCGAGTGCCAGGCGAAGGAGCGCATGAAGAAGGCGTTCCGGAGGATGAATCGAGTCCGCGTACCCTCCCGGATGGAGGCAGCGCCGGTCCACGTGGCCAACAACAGCGAGACAAACCACTGATTTGATCGAGATCGCGAATCTGGTCTAATAGAGGTTTCCCCCGAACATCCGGCCCGCTGGGCCCCGGGAGTGAGACCCACAATGAAGCGTCTACGTAGCTACGTGGAAGGGCGTTGGCACGAGGCCGATCAGGGCTTCGTCACGCTCTACGATCCGTCAACCGAGGAGGCGATCGCGGAGGTGTCGAGCGTCGGCATCGACTTCGCGGCCGTGGCCCGACATGCCCGCGAGCGCGGTCGGAGGGCGTTGGCCGAGTGGTCGATTTCACGCCGCGCCGAGTGCCTGACCGCCATGTCGTCCGCCCTGCACGAGCATCGTGAGGAGCTAATCGACCTCTCGTTGAAGAACAGCGGGGCGACCCGCAAAGACGCAAAATTCGACCTCGATGGGGCGACGTTTACGCTCGCGCACTACGGCCGACTGGGCGCCGGTCTGGACAACGCGCTTTGCTTTATCGACGGAGACCCGATCCAGCTGGGTCGTTCCGCCCGTTTCTCCGGGCAACACGTCTGGGTCCCGCTGCAGGGTGTGGCCGTTCTGATCAACGCGTTCAATTTCCCGGCGTGGGGGTTCGCGGAGAAGACGGCCTGCGCGCTGCTGGCCGGAATGCCGGTGATCGTGAAGCCCGCGACGAGCACGGCGATGATCACCGAGCGATGTGTCGAAATCCTGGTCGAGGCCGACATCCTTCCGGAGGGCGTGTTCTCGTTCGTCTGTGGCTCGACGGGCGACCTGCTCAGTCAACTCGGCCCGCAGGACGTGATGTCGTTTACCGGCTCCGCCGACACGGCCCTCAAGTTGAAAGGCGGGGAGAACCTGCTCGCCAACAACACCCGTACCAACATCGAGGCGGACAGCCTCAACGCTGCGGTGCTGGCGCCGAGCGTCGATAGGGGCAGCGAAACCTGGGGACTGTTCCTGCGGGATGTCGCCCGTGAGATCACCCAGAAGAGTGGTCAGAAGTGCACCGCGGTTCGTCGCATCTTCGTGCCGACGGAGAATGTCGAGGCGGTTCAGAGCGGGCTGATCGAGATCCTCCAGGAGACCGTGACCGGTGACCCACGCGCCGAGGGGGTGACGATGGGGCCGCTCTGCACGAAGAGCCAACTGGAGGACACGGTTCGCGGGGTCGAAGAGCTGACGGCGGAGGCCACGGTGGTTCATGGAACCGGGGCGCGAGTCGAGGGCAAGGGCGCAGACGCCGGAACCGGTTACTTCTTTGCGCCGACGCTCCTCCTGAGCAAGGACCCATCCACGGCCCGGCGACTTCACCAGCGAGAGGTCTTCGGCCCGGTCTCGACCCTGATGCCCTACGACGGCGACGCCGAAACGGCGGCCGATCTTGTCGGGCGATCGGGTGGAACGCTGGTGACGTCCGTGTACGGCAACGAAATCTCCTGGCTGCAGACGTTCATCCACGGTGCGGGCGCCACGACCGGTCGGATCTACATCGGCTCCGAGAAGGTGGCGGGGATGCTCCCCGGCTCGGGGGTCGTCATGCCACAGGTCCAACACGGCGGACCCGGTCGGGCCGGCGGTGGCTCGGAACTGGGTGGCGAACGAGGACTTCAATTCTATTTGCAGCGGGTCGCGCTGGCGGGGGATCGAGCGTTGATCGAGAAGGTTTCGGGCCAACGTAAGGCCAAGGCGGGGGAGACATCGTGAGGCGTCGATCGATTGGAATCGTCTGTATGTGGATGGCCGTGATGCTGATCGCGAACGTCGGTCTGGCGGAGTCGGACGCGAAGATCTTCCCGTACACCGTGCATCAGGAGACTCTGGAGAATGGCCTGAAGGCCATCGTCATCCCGATGAAGTCCGGCGGACTGACCAGCTACTGGAGCGTGGTCCGCACGGGCTCTCGCGACGAGTACGAACCCGGCCACAGCGGATTCGCCCACTTCTTCGAGCACATGATGTTTCGTGGCACCGAGGCCTATCCCGCGGATCGTTACAACGAGATCATCACGCGGATGGGTGCCGATGCCAACGCGTTCACCACCGATGACCTCACGGCCTACCACATGAGTGTCGGTGCCCAGGATCTCGAGCAGGTCGTCAAGATCGAGTCCGATCGTTTCAAGAATCTCTCTTACGCCGAGGAGGTCTTCAAGACCGAGGCGGGGGCGGTCTACGGTGAATATCGGAAGAACAAGATGTCCCCGTTCTTCGCGCTCTACGAGCAGGTCTACGCCGAGGCATTCGAGCAGCACACCTACGGACACACGACCATGGGGTACGAACGCGATATCGCAGCGATGCCGACGATGTTCGATTACTCGCGCTCGTTCTTCAATCGCTACTACCGCCCGGAGAACGTCGTCCTGCTGATCGTCGGAGACGTGGACCCCGCAGCGACGTTGAATCTGGTGACGGAACACTACGCGGACTGGGAACCGGGTTACGTGATGCCGACGATCGTCGCCGAGCCGGAACAGACGGAAGAACGGAAGGTCTCCGTCGACTACGAGGGCCGCAGTCTGCCCATCGTGTGGCTGGCGTACAAGGCCCCGGCATTCGATCCGACGGACGTCGACTGGGTTGCGGCCTACCTCCTGGGCGAGCTTGCGTTCGGCGAGACCAGCGATATCCACAAGAAGCTCGTCCTCGACGAGCAGCGAGTCCAGTTCGTCGCGGGGAGTCTGAGCATCAATCGGGACCCCACCGTCTTCGACATCTACTCACGGGTCAAGGACCCGGAGGATATCGACGCCGTGATCGGAGAGCTGGATAGCGCGGTCGAATATTTTAGAGAGCATCCACCGGCGGAAGATCGGCTTAACGCGCTGAAGTCCCGCATGAAATATGACTTCCTGATGGACCTGGATACGCCGGATGCGGTCGCCTCGACCCTGGCCAGGTTCGTCGCCATCACGGGCGGCGTCGAGTGCATCGACACGCTCTACGGCACCATGGAGAGTGTCAAACCCGAGGACGTTCAGCGAGCGGCCCGTGGGGTGCTCGTGAAATCGGCTCGCACGGTCGGCGTGCTGCAGGGGGCGAATTGATGAGCGGCAACACTCGATCCCGCTGCCTTGGTGGCCTGTTGATTCTCGCGGCGATGATGATCGTCGGTTGCTCGACGTCCGGCGACGAGGCGTCGATCGTGACGTGGCCCGTTGATTCGGATCCCACCGTCGCGTTGAAGGTATGGATCAAGGTCGGTTCGATGGACGATCCCGTAGGTAAGGAAGGCCTGGCCTACCTCACCGGCGAGATGATCGCCGATGCCTCCACCACCGATCTTCGTTACGAGGAGATCCTGGAGAAGCTCTATCCGATGGCGGCCGGTTACGGGGTGCGTGTGGACCGCCAGATGACCGTTCTGAGCGGGCGGGTCCATCGTGACAACCTGGACGCCTACAACGACCTGTTCAGCGCGGCACTCCTCAAGCCGGCCTTCGCGCAGGACGACTTCGATCGGATCAAGGACGACACGCTGAACTATCTTCAGAACAGCCTGCGCTATCAGGAAGACGAAGAGCTGGGGAAGGCTGCGTTGCAGTGGCTGGCCTTTGGCGGTGACGGGTATGCCCATCCGATCGCGGGGACCGTCCAGGGTGTCGAGTCGATCACCCTCGATGACGTCAAGGCGTTCTACGGTCAGTACTACGTCCGGCAGAATGTCATGCCTGCGATCGGTGGCGGCTACGACGACACGCTGAAGAGCGGTTTCAAGGCGCGTGTGGCGGGCCTGGCCGATGGCGCGGCGAACGACAGCGTCGCCTCGCCGATGCGTCACCCGGAACGAACCGAGGTGCTGCTGGTGGACAAGCCCGGTGCCGACGCCTCGATCTCGTTCGGTTTTCCCATCGAGGTGCGTCGTGGCGAGCGAGAGTTCTACGCCCTGTGGCTGGCGAACTCGTGGCTTGGCGAACATCGCAACTCTTCGAGCCATCTGTACAAGGTCATCCGCGAGACCCGTGGCATGAACTACGGCGACTATTCCTACATCGAGGCGTATCCCGGCGGTGGCCGACGGTCGGTTCCACCCACCCATGTGGGTCGCGATCGGCAGATGTTCGAGGTCTGGATTAGGACGCTGCCCGACGCTCAGGCCCACTTCGCGATTCGTGCGGCGATGCGTGAGCTGTCGCTTCTGGTCGAGAACGGTCTGACGGAAGAGCAGTTCGAACTGACGCGAGAGTTCCTCTCTAAGTACATCCTGCATTTTGCGCCAACGACCCAGGGCCAGCTTGCCTACCGACTGGACGACCAGTTCTATGGCATCGACGGCGAGGGTCATCTCGCGAGATTTCGGGAGGTCCTGGACACGCTGACCCGCGAGGAGGTCAACGCAGCGATCCGTAAGCATCTGGGCTCCAGCGGGGTTTACATCGCCATGGTGACGGGGGACGCCGTCGGAATGGCCGAGGCCCTGATCTCCGACGGGCCCAGCCCGATGACCTACGGTTCGACGAAACCCGATGACGTGCTCGCCGAGGATCGCGAAATCTCTTCATTTTCGTTGAAAATTGAAAAAGACGACGTTCGCATCGTCGCCGTCGACGCCATCTTCGCCGCGCGACAGTCCTCCTCAGCACCGGAAGTGCGACCGTGAGGTGGCCGGATTCGTCGTTCGCACGTACTCTCTTTGCGATGGTCGCGGGAGCGAAGAACCGAATCAGTTGGCACGGGGGAGACGATGCGTAGCAGTTTGAGACTCGCAGTTGGGATTGTCGTCGCGACGATGGTGTTGGGTGGCCTCGTCGCCGCACAGGGTGCCGGCAAGCTGGTCCGCCTGACGGGAATCATCGTCGATGATCAGTGTCGTAAGGCAAACGAGCGCGACGATGAGCGACCGTGCGACATGGAGACCATCGCAGACGACGCGCGCCTGGTGTTTCTCGACAGCAAGGGTGAAGTACACCTGATCGAGGATCAGGAAGAAGCCCTTGCCCATGTCGGTCGCGAGATCACGGTCTTCGGACTCCAGCGTGCCGACTCCCAATTATGGCTGCTGGATGTCACTCGCTACATCGATCCCGTCGGCGATGCGTTGGCCAAGAAGAGCCAGGCACAGGCGGATCGTGCGGAGACCACCACACGCTTGAAGCCGGTCGCCCGCCCCGTCCCGGAACCCGAAGAGAAGTGAGCTAGACGCCCGAGTCAGGGGCGCGACCGCAGTTTCGAAGTTCGTAATCGGTCCACACCGTAAAGACGATCGACGAGAGGGTCGCGGCCAGCAGCAGCCCCACGACGATTCCGTAGATCGCCGGATATCCCTGACCCTCCGCGACCCGGATCCCCGCCCACACGCAGGGCGCCGTCAGAATCAGATAACGAAACGAGGCGACCACGAGACCGGGACGACCGCGCCCCATCGCCTCGAAGACCGGACGGCAGAGTAGGAACAGCGAGCCCGCGAGACACGAGAGCGGGGTCGTTCGGATCGCAAACTCCGCATACTGGCGGGTAACGAGGCTCTCGGAGAGCTGGTCGGCGATCCAGGGCGCCAGCCACCAGGTGACGGGCGTGACCAGCGCAATCGCGTAGATCGTCGTCGCGACGATCGACTGTCCCAGACCCCGTCGCACCCCACTCACATCCCCCGACCCGAATCGATTAGCCGCAAACGGAAGCATGGCCACGGCGATGGCGATGACCGGCTGAAGGGCGAACAGCAGGATCCGATAGAAGATCGAGTAGGCCGCGATCGCGGCGGTTGCGTTGCGTGTTCGAGCCAGGAACCAGTTGACCAGGCCGGTCTCCAACGCCATCAACACGAAGGTCAACGACGACGGAATCGCCAGGACCAGGATCGAGCGGATGGGGTGCGGGTCCAGCTCGTCGGAATCGAACGCTTCGGCCCGCCGGCGTCTCTCATGGGTCCGGGCACGCATCAGCGCGTAGGCCAGACCCGCCAGACGGGCCACGACCGTCGAGAGTGCGATCCCGAACAGACCCCAGTGCAGCACGAACAGGAAGAACGTATTGAGCGAGACGTTGACGATGTTGGTCAGGATGCCGGCCCACATCGTCGATCGTGTGTCGTGGTAGGCCTTGACCAATGAGTCGGGAATAATCGACCAGTAGGTCGTGAACGCAGAACCGGCGACCATCACGGTCCCGTAGATCTGAAAACCGCGGGCGGTCTCGGGCTCTAGCCCGAGCTTGGGCGCGACGAGCCAGATCAGTCCGCCGACGATCGTGAGAAGCGGCCCGACGATCCAGACCAGGATCCACGACGCCCGCAGGTACTGGTCGATCTTGGCGCCGGCACGGGCCCCCATGGCCCGGGACAGCGGCGACGTCAGCCCCGTGGAGAGACCGACCCAGATCGCAATCATCAAAAACTCGAAGGGGACCACCAGTCCGATCGAGGCCACGGCCGCATCGCCCAGCAGCGCGGCATACACCGTGTCAATGAACGTGACCGCCGCACGCATCCAGAACGAGACGATCAGCGGTCCCGCGAGACGCAGGACGGACGGTGAGCGATCAGTAGGTGTAGAAGTCACGTGGCGATCTTGAGTGAAGACTAGAGCAGGCGGAGAAGATCAAAATCAACACGCACGGGCTCGCCGCCCGGCACAATCTCGATCATCTGAAAACCAGGCCGTGTCACCGGGACGGCATCGCCGCCGGCGTTGATCTGCACACGATAACGTCCGGGCTCGAGGCCATCGGTCGCAAAGCGGCCTTCGGAGCTGGGGGCGACTCGGGAATGCTCGCGGAGGAGATTGTTGGGGCCGTAGAACGTCACCGACAGCTCTGCGCCGCTGGTGGTACCGCGGACGGTGCCGTGCACCTGCCCGATGAACTCCACGACGGGCTCCACGACCGGTTCTACCACCGGTTTCTCCACCGGCTTGGCGATCGGTTCTGCGACGGGTTCTTTAACCGGCTCGACTTCCGGCTTAACAACCACCGCGACGATCGGCTCCGCAACCGGCTTCATAACCGGCTCCACCGCCGGTTTCTCCACCGGCTTGGCGATCGGTTCTGCGACGGGTTCTTTCACCGGCTCGACTTCCGGCTCGACCACCACCGCGATGATCGGCTCCGTCACCGGTGGCACGGGCTTGGGAAGGGCGGCCAACTCGACCGCGATCGGTTCCGAGACGTGGCCATCGGAGACGATGAAGTCGGCGGACCCGGCTGTGCGGATTGACAGCGGTTCGAAACCGATCTCCAGAATCGTTTGCCCGCTCAGTCCACGCAGCCGATCGCCATCACCGGATGTGGCCAGGCGATCGATGCCATCGACGAAGGCGATCGACTCCCGGATCGGCATCGAAAAGCGATCGGGGCGATCGGAGAGGTCGAAGACCCGAAGACCGTCCGATTGGGCCACCAGAAGTCTGCGTTGGCCCAGGGGTGCGAGGGCGCGGTTCTCGCCGACGATGGGGTAGAGGGGACCGCTCTGGAGTCCGGGCCAACGGAAGGTCCGCACCTCGTCGTCGGCGGCCACGTAGAGCGTGCCCGAGGTCTGATCGAAGGCCAGGTCTCGCGATGATGCAGGGAGGTCGAAGAGACGACGAGCTCGCTTCTCGCCGCGATCGTAACGCCAGAGTTCAGTCTCCGCGGGTCCCTTCTTGCGACTGCGGGATGCGACGATCAGGACCGTTTCCGCGGTGGGGCTCATCAGGTCGCGGACGAGGCCGACGACCTCGAACGCGGCGGCGGCCTCCGTTGTGCCGACGAACCAGTTAACCCGGCTCGATTTGCCACCGTCGGTCGAGGGCAGGGCCACGACGACCCCGTAGCCGTCGGCAGTGAGCGTGACCGACTGGTAGGACTCCAACCCGTCGAGTCGTGCGAGAACGTCGGACCCATCACCACCGACGACCTCGACCACCGGCGCCGCCATGACGGACAGGCCGACGATGAGAACCGTTGCCAGAGCAAGAGCGGGTCGACAGACGTTCATCATGGCCTCCGAGTCGCCTCGACGATACCACGGCGAACGTTGTCAGGGATCGTACCCGAGGCTGGGTGACAGCCAGCGTTCGGCCTCGGCGACCGATATCCCTTTCCGTTTTGCGTAGGAGACGATCTGATCGCGCCCCACGGGGCCGACGGAGAAGTAGCGCGAACGCGGATGGGAATATAGGAAGCCACTGACCGAAGCTGCGGGCCACATGGCAAAACTCTCGGTCAGCTGAATGTCGGTCACGCCTTCGACGTCCAGCAACTTCCAGAGTGTTGCCTTATCGGTGTGATCGGGGCAGGCGGGGTAACCCGGCGCGGGTCGTATGCCGCGGTACTTCTCGGCGATCAACTCTTCCGGTGTCAGTTGTTCGTCCTCGCCAAAGCCCCAGGCGCGACGGGCCACCGCATGGAGCCATTCCGCGGCCGCCTCCGCAAGACGATCCGCCAGCGCCTTGTCCATGATCGAGGCGAAGTCGTCGTGGTCGTCCTCGTGCCGCTTCGTCAGACGCTCCAGCCCGTGGCCTGCGGTGACGGCGAAGGCGCCGAGCCAGTCGGTGAGGGCGCTATCGGCCGGTGCGACGAAGTCGGCGAGTGCCAGAGTCGGTCGGTCGTTCCCCAGATCTCGTTGCTGACGGAGTGTCGGGATCCGAGCCGTCTCGTTGCCGCCGTGTCGGTCGAAGAGGACGATGTCGTCGCCCTCGCTGGCTGCGGGAAAGAACCCGTACACGCCCCGTGCCTGGAGTTGCTCCGTCTTGACGATCTCCTCGAGACGCTCCGTGGCCTGGCGATGAAGATCCCTGGCCGTCTCGCCATAGCGCGGGTCCTTCAGGATGCGTGGGAACGCTCCGCGTAGCTCCCAGACATGGAAGAACGGCGTCCAGTCGATGAGTGGGACCAACTCGCCGAGCGCGATGCTTGCCACGACCTGCTTCTCGTGGGTCTGTGGCTGCGGTGGTTGATAGGCGTCCCAATCCTGCCGCTCGCATCGTTCGACGGCGGTCGGGTGATCGAGCAGTGCCTGCCGGTTGCCGTCGGCGAATCGCTCCCGTGCGGTCGCCTGTGTCGCCTCGATGTCACCGACGAATTGGGCTCGACGCTCCGAGAGGAGATGGCCCACGACATCGACGGCCTTGGAGGCATCGGGAACGTGGATCGTGCCGGGTGCATAGGCCGGCGCGATCTTGACCGCCGTGTGTTTGGAGCTGGTCGTTGCGCCGCCGATGAGCAGCGGCGTCTCAAACCCTTCGCGGGTCATCTGCGACGCGACGCGAACCATCTGATCGAGGGACGGTGTGATCAGGCCGCTGAGTCCGATGATGTCGGCCTTCACCGAGCGGGCCTCCTCCAGGATACGCTCGGCGGGGACCATCACGCCCAGATCGACGATGCGGTAGTTGTTGCAGCCAAGGACCACACCGACGATGTTCTTGCCGATGTCGTGTACGTCGCCCTTGACGGTGGCCAGCAGGATGGTGCCGCGATGCTGCTGGTCGCCCACGCGTTGCTGGTCCATCAGGGGTTCGAGGATGTTGACGGCCCGTTTCATGACCCTCGCACTCTTGACGACCTGGGGCAGGAACATCTTCCCCGCGCCGAAGAGCGTGCCGACGATGTTCATCCCGTCCATCAGAGGACCCTCGATGATCGACAGCGGCGTCGGGTACTGCTCTAGACACTCCGCGATATCCGTATCGACATGTTCATCGATGCCGTGGATCAGGGCGTGGGAGATACGCTCGGCGAGCGGCAACGCGCGCCACTGTTCGGCCAGTTGTGGGTCTTTCTTGACGCCGCGGAACGAGTCGGCGGTCTCGACCAGTCGCTCGGTGGCGTCCGCTCGACGCGCGAGGAGGACATCCTCGACGCGTTCCAGGAGTTCGTCGGGAACGTCGTCGTAGACGGTGAGTTGTCCTGCGTTGACGATCCCCATGTCCAGGCCGGCGTTGATGGCGTGGTAGAGGAACGCGCTGTGCATCGCTTCGCGAACCGCATCGTTCCCGCGAAAAGAGAAGGAGATGTTGCTGATGCCACCGCTGCAGCGGGCGAGCGGGAAGCGACGCTTGAGTTCGGCGATGGCTTCGATGTACTCGAGCGCGTAGCGGTCGTGTTCCTCGATCCCGGTGGCGACCGTCAGGATGTTGGGGTCGAAGATGATGTCCGTCGCCGGGAAACCGACCTCCTCGGTCAGGATGCGATACGAGCGGGTGAGGATCTCGACCTTACGATCGCGGTCGACCGCCTGACCCTCCTCGTCGAAGGCCATCACGACGACGGCCGCGCCGAATCGACGAACGAGTCGGGCCTGTTGGCGGAAGGCGTCTTCACCCTCCTTCAGGCTGATGGAGTTGACGACCGCTTTGCCCTGGACGCATTTCAACCCGGCTTCCAGGACGCGGAAGTCGGAGCTGTCGATCATGATCGGAATCCTGGCGATCTCGGGTTCCGTTGCGATCAGGTTGAGGAACGTCGTCATGGCGGCCGGGGAGTCCAGGAGTCCCTCGTCCATGTTGACGTCGAGGATGTTGGCGCCGCCGAGAACCTGCTGGCGGGCGACACTGAGCGCTGCGCCGAAATCGTCGTCGCCGATCAGACGCGCGAACCGCCGGGAGCCGGTCACGTTGGTCCGCTCCCCGATCATGGTGAAGTTTGAATCGGGCCGCAGCTCGAGTGGCTCGAGACCACTGAGGCGGGTTCGCTCCACAGGCGCGGGTGGCACGCGCGGGGCGAGACATGCGACCGCCTCGCCGATGGCCCGGATATGCTCGGGCGTGGTCCCGCAGCAGCCACCGACGAGGTTGACCAGCCCATCGCGAGCGAACTCCGCAACGACGGCGGCCATCTCTTGCGGCGTCTCGTCGTAGCCACCCAGTTCGTTGGGGAGTCCCGCGTTTGGATAACAACTCAGCAAGGTCGGCGCGACCCGGGACAGCTCCTCGAGATGGGGACGCATCTCCTCCGGCCCCAGCGCACAATTGATCCCGACGGCCAGCATGTCGACGTGACTGATCGAGATCCAGGCGGCCTCGACCGTCTGGCCTGAGAGCGTCCGTCCGCTTCGATCCGTCACGGTGAGCGACGCGATGACCGGAAGCGTGCAGTCGTTCTCGTCGAAGTAGCGTTGGATCGCGAACAGCGCCGCCTTGAGGTTCAGGGTGTCGAAGGTGGTCTCCGGCAGCAGGATGTCGACGCCGCCTTCGACCAGACCCGTGACCTGTTCATGGTAGGCGTCGACAAGACCGTCGAAGTCGATGTTGCGAAGCGCCGGATTCGAGACATCCGGTGAGAGACTGGCCGTCCGGTTCGTAGGGCCGATGGCTCCGGCCACCCAACGGGGGCGTTCGGGAGTCGTGTAGGCCTCCGCGGCGGTCTTGGCGATCTGGGCGGCGGCGCGGTTGATGGCGACGACGTGGGACTCGAGACCGTAATCGGCCAGCGAAATCGACTGGGCGTTGAACGTGTTGGTCGAGATGATATCGGCGCCGGCCTCGAGGAAGTCGCGGTGGATCTTCTCGATCGTCGCAGGAAGCGTCAGGCAGAGCAGATCGTTGCAGCCGATGAGCTCCATCGAGTGATCGGCAAACTCGTCACCCCGAAAGTCGTCCTCCCCGAGGTCGCAGGACTGAATCATCGTCCCCATGGCCCCGTCGTAGACGAGAATGCGCTTGTTGAGTGCGGCTCGCAATTCTGCCAGTGTGGGCATGGCCGATTTTCCTGGAGAGCGGGCCGACATGGCGCACGCGACTGTGGGCATTAGGTTACCATCGGCAACTGCCGGCGGTCGCCGATATGACAGAGATCGTCATTCTGTAGATCGCCGGGGAGAGTCGGATTGAGCTTCGAGATCGCATACACGTTGGCGGTGATCGGTGTCGTCGGTGTCCTACTCCTCTGGGGTCGGATCTCGCCGGAGCTGATATCGCTACTTGGGCTGGTCGCCGTCGTGCTCGGCGGTGTCATCACGCCGCAGCAGGCGATGGACCAGTTTGCGCATCCTGCGGTGGTCACCGTCGCCGGGATGTTCGTCCTCAGTCACGGGTTGGTGCGGACGGGGGTCGTCGATATCCTCGGCGCTCGACTTGCCGCCTGGCCGGCCACGGGGGCGACGTCCGTCCTGTGGGTGGTCCTGCCGGCGGTCCTGGTCCTCTCCGCATTCCTCAACAACACGCCCGTCGTGGCGTTGTTCGTGCCGCTGCTCGTTCGTTTCGCGCAGCAGGTCGGCGTCGCGCCCTCGCGCCTGCTGATGCCGCTCAGCTTCGCGGCCATGCTCGGTGGCGGCTGCACGCTCATCGGCACCTCCACCAATCTGGTCGTCAGCGGCATCCTGGAGGATGCCGGGCTGGGCGCCATGGGGATGTTCGAGATCGGCCGGGCCGGGGTCCCGCTGGCGTTGGTGGGGATGGCGTACCTGTTCTGGGTCGCCCCTAGGCTGTTGCCGACGCGTCCCACGATGAGCGCCGAGATCTCCTACCCACAACGTGAGTATGCATCCGAGGTCGTGATCCGCGAGGGCTCGCCTCTGGTGGGCAGTACGCTCGACAGCTCGGCAGTAGGCTCCGCCGATCAGGTCTCGGTCCTCGAGGTCATACGTGACGGCGAGATGCTCCTCGACCCGCTGGATCAGCTGATCATGCAGGTCGGCGATCGTCTGGTACTGACGGCTCCGCCGGCAGAGCTACGGACGGTCCACGAACTGAACGGCGTCGAGTACCAACGCCCCGGTCTTGGCGTCGAGCTGGTGGCACCCCACGCCGCTCAGATGGTCGAGGGCATGATCGCACCGGGTTCCGCGTTGATCGGCAAGTCGGTGGGCGAGTTGGGTCTACGTCATCGCTACGGCATGACCGTGATCGCGGTTCATCGTCACGCAACCAACATCGTCGGTCGTCTGCGTCACGTGCGTCTTGGGTTCGGTGACTTGCTCCTGATGTTCGGCACGAAGGAGTCCCACGACCGCATCGTGCAGAGTGGCGAGTTCATCGTGCTGGACGACGTACCCCACGACCCGCCCAGGAAGAATCGGATGCCCATCGCCGTGGCAACGCTTCTTGGCGTTGTGATTGTCGCCGGGCTCGGGCTTGCGCCGATGATGCTGACCGTGTTGATCGGCTGCGTCGTCGTGGTGCTGACGGGCTGTATCGATACCAACGACGCCTATCGAGCCATCGAGTGGGAGATCATCTTCCTGATCGTCGGCATGTTGGCGTTGGGGGCGGCCTTGACCGCGTCCGGGGGTGCGATCTGGCTCACCGAGACGCTTCTGGGTCCGCTGGCGTCCTACGGTCCCCGAGCCGTGCTCGCGGGGGTCTACCTGATGACCGCCGTTGCGAGCGCATTCCTTTCCAACAGCGCGGCGGCCGCGCTGCTGGCGCCGATCGCAATCCAGGCGTCCGTCGATCTTGGCGTGGACCCGCGGCCGATGGTTCTGGCGGTCGCGGTCGGCGCGTCGGCGGCATTCTCGACGCCCATCGGCTACCAGACCAACCTGCTGGTCTACGGTCCGGGTGGCTACCGGTTTACGGATTTCGTGCGGGTCGGGCTGCCGCTCAACATCCTGTTGGCGATCGTGTCGATCTGGTTGCTTCCGGCGATCTGGAGCTTCTAATCCGACGCACGGATTCGGACCCGTTCTCCGACCTCATTCAGCATCGCGTGAAGCGTGTCGTAGTCGGGATGCCGCATCCGGATCCAGGCGTTCGCCATGTAGCCGGCTTCGACCGGCTGCGTGGGCGTGCCCGGAGCCGGGAAGTGGCTCGCGAAGATATGACGGCCGAACGTGTTCTCGATCCAATCACGTCCCTCGTAGCCCATGATCGTGCCGTCGCGATCCGGTCTCAGGGCGATGGTGCCTGCGGAGTATTGACGTGAGGGTCGCTCTCTCGACGGTTGACCGGTCACGGCACGCGCCCATTCGGCGTAGAGGTCGAAGTCGTTGGCCGCGCAGTAGATGTCCCACGCGCAGACACCGGCCGGTCGGCAACCGATCTCGGAGAACTTCAGACCCTTCGCGCTGTAGAACCACTCCATGTGGGTCGCGGATGTCGTCAGTCCCAGAACGTCGATCACCTTGCGACCCATCTCACGGGCCATCTCGTAGCCGTCGGCGTCCAGTCGATTGGTGGCGATGAACTGTGGCGAGATCCAGCGAGAACGCATCGCTTCGAGGACGTTAGGGTAATAGTGGGTCGCAAACTCGTGAACGATCTGGCCCTCGTGACATAGCGTGTCGTAGAACCCCTCGTGCCCCTCGATGAATTCCTCGATAGCCGTGTCCTGGCCTCGATCGAGACCGCACTCGACGATGACCCGATCGAGTTCCTCCCGGTCGGAGGCCTTATAGGTACCGGAGGCGCCGGCCGCGGCGCGCGGTTTCAGGATGACGGGATAGCCCACCCGCTCGGCAAACTCGATGGCGGCCTCTGCGGACTGGACCCCGTCGGACTGCGCACACGCGACGCCGGCCTCGCGCAGCGCCTCCTTCATGGCGGGCTTGTCGCGACAGAGAAACGCGGTTCGAACCGACGTGCCGGGAATACCGCACGCCTCGCGGACCTCCGCCGTCGGCATGATGTGGGCCTCGACGGTCGCCTCGAGACGATCGACCCAGCCCTTCTTCTGGCAGGTCCGGACCGCATCCAGGAGCGATTCCTGATGGACAACGCTAGGTACCTGAATGTAGTCCGTCAGCCAACTCTTCATCTCGTCGTCAAGGTATTCCGCGGGCCGTTCGCCGATACCCGTCACGCGGGCGCCGACTTTGTGCAGACCGCGAACGAACTCGCGTTGGTTACTTGGAAAGGCCGGCTCGACAAAAACTACGTGCATGACCGTCCTCCTATTGTTGGGGTGATTGTTCGCGTAGCCAGTGATAGAGATCGGCGTGGGCGGCTGCCGACGTCTTCCAGGTGAAATCCCTGGCCATCCCGTTCTTGATCAGACGCTTCCAGGTCTTCGGCTTGGCGTACAGATCAAGTGCCGCACGCATCGCCCAGTCGAGTCCCTGCGGCGTCGCATGGTCGAACAGGATCCCGGTCCCCGTGCCGTCCTTGGGGTCAAACGGTTCGACGGAATCGGCAAGTCCACCGGTGCGACGGACGACAGGAACGGTGCCATAGATCTGGCTGAACATCTGATTGAGCCCGCAAGGTTCGTACAGAGACGGCATGAGAAACATGTCGGCCCCCGCCTCGATGAGGTGGGCCAGTTCTTCGCTGTAGCCGCGATAGAAGACGACACGGGTCGGGTAGCGTTGCTGGAGCCATTCGAAGAAAGACTCGTAGCGCTCCTCGCCACTTCCAAGCACGACCAGACGACAGTCGCTGTTGGCGAGGATGTCCGGAAGGACCGACAGGCACAGATCGAACCCCTTCTGTGCGGTCAAACGACTGACCATTCCAATCAGGGGTGGCCTTGACGCATCGTCGAGGCCGAGTTCCGCCAGCAGGTGCTGTTTGTTCTTCTTCTTGCCTTCGAGTCGTGTCGAGGAATAGCGGTGGGGAATGTGGGGGTCGTTCTCGGGATGCCACTGGTCCGTGTCGACGCCATTCAGGATCCCGATGAGCCGCCCGCTTCGCGCAGAAAGAATGTTCTCGAAACCCTGGCCCTGTTCGGCCGTCTGAATCTCGCGGGCGTAGGTCGGGCTGACGGTCGTCAGGGCATCGGCATACATCAATCCGGTGCGCAGGAAGTTGACCACACCGCGACCGTGGTCGGCGGCATCGAAGAGATGGGTCCATCCGCCGAGACCCAGTTCGTCGATCCAGCGTGCCGGGAACCAGCCCTGATAGCCGAGGTTATGCAGCGTCAATACGCTCCGCGTTTCGGCAAAGAGCTGGTCCCACTCGTAGGTCGTTCGAAGGAGTAGGGGTAGCAGAGCCGTGTGCCAGTCGTTGGCGTGGACGATATCCGGGGACCACTCGAGTCGCTGGAACGACGAGAGGACGGCCGAGCTGAAGCCGGCGAAGCGGAGCGCCTCTTCCTCGTCCGCCCCGTAGATCTGCTCACGCTCGAACAACTCGGGGCAGTCAACCAGGTAGTAGTCCAGGTCGCTTCCGTCCAGTCGGGTCGTCCACAGCGAATAGCTGAGATTCCTCCAGCCTATCGGGAGAGGCACGTTCTGGGCCTGGGGCACCGGGGTCAGATTGAAGGCGGTGCGATCGAGGGTTCCGTACAGGGGGACGAACGGTCGAACGTCGTGACCGTCCCGAAACAGCTGACGGGGGAGCGCCGCAGCAACGTCCCCAAGTCCGCCGGTCTTGGCGAACGGCACGCACTCGGATGCGGCATAGCCGATTTTCAATGATTGCGGCATGGAGTCTTTGGGCCCGTTTGCACTAGAATCCTCATGCTAACACAGGCAAAACGAGGCACTCTGGCATGCGATCGGCGATCATCGTGGCGCCCTTTCTGGCGCCGACCACTCTGCGTTTCGTCCGTGCCGCCGCGGCGCTGGCAGATGCACGGGTCGGTTTGATCACGCAGGAACCTCAGACGCGGATTCCGGGGGATCTACGGCGGTCCCTGGCCGCCTGTCGACAGGTCGAAGACGCGCTGGAGGTGCCGCACCTGATTCAGGCGATTCAGGCGATCGGTGAAGAGATCGGTCCGCCGGAGCGTCTGTTCGGTGTGCTGGAGCAGCTTCAGGAGCCCCTGGCGGAGGTTCGCCAACAGTTGGGCATTCCCGGACTCTCGGTCGAGGCCAGTCACAACTACCGCGACAAGGCCCTCATGAAAGAGGTCTTCAGGAAGAACGGTGTCCCGTGTGCGGCGGCGAGTCTGGTGACAACGGTGGAACAGGCCGTACAAGAGGCGGAGATCATTGGTTACCCGCTTGTCGTGAAGCCACCATCGGGTGCAGGCGCAAAAAGCACGTTTCGCGTCGACAACGTGCGCGAGCTTCGCGAGGGTCTGGTCGAGGTGCGTCCGTCGAAGGCCCAACCGCTTCTGCTCGAAGAGTTCGTCGTTGGGCGCGAGCACTCGTTCGATGCCGTCTGTATCGGAGATCGTCCCGTCTGGCATTCGTTGACGCACTACACACCCGGGCCGTTGGAAGTCCTCGAGAATCCGTGGATTCAGTGGACCGTGCTGCTCCCGAGGGAAGTGGATCATCCGCGCTACGATGACGTCCGCAAGGTGGGGGCCGATGCCATCCGTGCGCTTGGCATGCACACCGGCCTCTATCACATGGAATGGTTCCGTCGTCCCGACGGGAGCCTCGCGGTTTCGGAGATCGCGGCAAGGCCACCGGGTGCACAGTTCACGACGTTGATCTCGTATGCCCACGATATGGACTTCTACGAGGCCTGGGCGCGGCTGATGATCTTCGATCGGTTCGATCCTCCACAACGCGCCTACGCCGCCGGGATCGTCTTCCTGCGTGGGCAGGGGCGTGGACGGGTCCGGGCCATTCGTGGTCTTGAAGAGGCACAGCGGGAGTTGGGGTCCCTGGTCGTCGAGGTCGAGCTTCCGCAGCAGGGGCAGCTCCCTGCCAGTAGTTACGAGGGTGAGGGTTTTGTCGTGTTGCGTCATCCGCGGACCGAGGTGGTTCAGGAGGCTCTCGCGCGGCTCGTGCGCTCCGTCCGAGTGGAGTTAGGGTGAACCCATGAACGTTCTTCTCATCTCTCCTGGTTTCCCCGACGAGATGCCGTTGTTCACGGCGGGGCTTGCTGCATCCGGTGCCCGCGTCATCGGGATCGGGGACCAACCCCAGGGGGCGCTGCCGATGCGCGCCCGTCACGCGATTTCGCACTACCTACAGGTCCCGACACTCTGGGATGAGGAGGGGATGGTGCAGGCCGCACAGCAACTCGACCATCGCTTCGGGATTGAACGCGTGGAATGCCTGTGGGAGCCGGGGATTCTGGTGGCAGCCCGGATCCGCGATGCGCTGCAGCTACCGGGCATGTCCTACGTGCAGTGCGAACGATTTCGCGACAAGGAGAAGATGAAGCAGCGGCTTGACGAGTGCGGCATCCGCACGCCACGCCACGCCGCCGTGCGGGACGCCGACGGGATTCGCGCGGCTGCCGAGCGGATCGGCTATCCGTTGATCATCAAACCGGTTGCAGGTGCCGGCTCCGCGGATACCCATCGTGTGGATGACGCCGCAACCCTCGAGCGGATCATCCCGCAGGTCCGGCACGTCGACGAGTGCAGTGTCGAGGAATTCATCGAAGGCGAGGAGTACACCTTCGATACGATCTGCGCGAAGGGAGAGATGCTCTATCACAACATCTCGTGGTATCGACCGCGTCCGCTGATTGGAAGAACGCTTGAGTGGATGAGTCCACAGACGCTCAGCCTTCGAGACGTCAATGCTCCGAATCTGGGATTCGGCGAGATCATGGGGCGCGCGGTATTGAAGGCCCTGGAGTTCGAGTCGGGGTTTACCCACATGGAGTGGTTCCGCACCGCTTCCGGTGAGGCGGTCTTCGGTGAGATCGCGGCGCGCCCCCCGGGGGCGCACTCCGTGGATCTGATGAACTACGCCTGCGACATCGACACCTTCACCGGGTGGGCCGAGGCCGTGACACAGGGACGATTGAGTCAGACCATCAAGCGACGTTACAACAGTGCGATCATTTTCAAGCGCGCGCAGGGCCAGGGATCGATCAAGAGTATTCAGGGGCTCGAGCGACTCGTGGCCCGTTTTCGTCCCAACATCGTCTGTGTCGACCTGCTCCCGATCGGGTCTCCACGGCGGAACTGGAAACAGACCCTGCTATCCGATGGTCATGTGATCCTGCGTCATCCGGATCTGACGGCGACCATGGAGATGGCCGATCGCGTCGGGACCGATGTGGTGATGAAAGCCGGCTAGCGCTCAGAGATCGTCGCGAACCAGCGGATGAACCAGGCAGTGAGGTCCGCCACGCGCGCGTGAAATTTCGTGACTGCGGATCAGGATGCAGACTCGCTCGCCGCTGTCGAGATCGACTTCCTCCCGTCCCAGGAGTAGGTCTTCCGCCTCGACAAGCCGGAACCCGCGTCTTTCCAACTCGGACGCGGTCACCAGGTTTCGGTCGAAGAGCGTGATGACGCCGGGGGCAAGCGCGAACGCGTTGGCGCCGTCGGTCCATTGCTCGCGTTGTTGTGCCACGTAGTCTTCGGCGCCACAGGTGATCGGCTGCAGGTCGATGCCGTAGCCCTTGAGTGTCGTCAGAAGGTCGGCGGATGGCGTCGGTGTCAGTTCCTGTGACCGCAGGTCGATCGTCGAGACACGGGCCTCCTCGGCACCGCCGGGGCGAATGACCGGCGCGAAAGCCAGGCAGGCATCCTTGTCGATGGGAGTGAAGACGGTGTCGAGGTGCATGTAGGCGCGTCGTGATGGTAGACGGACGAGGACCATCCATCGTGGGCCATCCTCGAGTCGGGCCAGTGCACGGGCCAATTGATTCACGCCGACTCGATTTGTGCGGACGGAGATCCCGACCGCAACGACCTCTTTTGACAGAACCAGGACGTCGCCGCCCTCCAGGTGCGGGTGATGCTCGCCGCCGTAGCCGGCGTGGGGGACGTTCTGGCGGGCGATGGGGTCGAGGATGACCGGTGTGTCGCAGAGCGACGGGTGGTGTCGGAAGATCGCCCGCGCCAGGATCGCCTCGCGACGCCGGGCCGGTGTCGCCATCGACGAGAACACGACCCCATCGCCAAGGACGATCTGCGGGTCACGCTGGAAGCACCAGTTGGGTAGCGGGGGAATCGTAAACAGCTCGTCGGCGTCGACCCCGTGCCCGAAAAATTCGTTCTGGAGGCCCCCGACGAGGACCTGCAGCAGCGACTCGCGATCGCGTGCCCGCAGGCGCTCCCCGTAGCCCTCGGGTAGATCCTCCAGGAGCACCTCGATCAACGCCTGGCGAGCCGGTTCGTTTTCCAGGGTCTCGTGCAGCAGGTCGTTGACGTCGAGGACCTCGATCCCGAAGAGCTGTAGTACGCGGCGAAATCGGGCATGCTCGTCACGGGCACGATCCCCGTAGAGGATGTCGTCGAACAGGAGTTCTTCCATCATGGCCGGAACCATGTTGTCGACTTCGATTCCTGGTTCGTGCACGAGTACCCGTCGAACCCGTCCGATTTCCGATGTCACACGAACCACGGTCTGGATCCTCAGTAGTTGGGAGTCAGGGACGCGAGCTTGGCTGCCGCGCCCTCGAACTGCTCGCGGGCGTGGCCAAGATAGGTCTGGGCCTCATCGATGTAGCCATCGACGGATGCCGACCAGACGCGGTTGAGGTATCGCTCACCGGCAGCGAAATGATTCATCACGTCGGCGTAGGCGTCGAGACCACAGGAAGGGATGATGCTCTTGCGCGCGTCGACGAACTTGCCGAGATCGGTCGGTAGACGCTGATCGATCCGACCGTGGAGGTCGTAGACGTCGATGTCCTGTTTGGTGTTGTCGATCTCGCGAACGTCCGCGACGATCGCGTCGATGCTTTCGCGAAGTTGTCGCAGATCCGATTCGACGGTATCCGCATTCCGCGTGGCGCGATGCTCTGCGGACCTGGCGAGTACGACGCCCAGGACGGCCATCGCGAAAGCGACGAGGTAACGCGGCCAGTAGACGCTGTTCTCCGGCGTCTCGACGGCGACGTAGGCACCCATCAAGAACCCAACACCGATCAGAAGTAGTCCGAGTGCCTTCATCATGCACCTCCCGCAAGCATGCCACCGATGATCGTGACGACCGCGGCGCCCACGCCGACGAGCGCCTCTCCCACGATGAGGCCAGCTGCGATCGGTATTCCGACCTGCTCACCGAAAGACTTACCCTTGATCGCGTCGCCGCCGACACGCAGAATCGTACCGATCGTGTACGCGAGCACGATATTGAACGGCAGATAGAACCCGAGTCCTACGAGGATGCCGAGTCCGCCGATGCCGCTTGCGCTGAGAGCCGCGCCGAGGCCCGCGCCGGCAAGGTACTTGTTGGTGGGCACCTCGCCGCCGGTAATTCCGTCGACCATGCTGGCCAGGGCCTGGCCCTGCGGTGCGGGAAACTCGTCGCCGCCGAGGGGGGACTGATTGTGCAACACGAAGATCAACACCATGATCACGATCGGCCCCAGCCACGTGCCGAGGAATTGTGCGATCTGTTGCTTTCGTGGGATGGCCCCGACCAGGTAGCCGGTCTTCAGGTCGAGCATCAGGTCGGTAGCCTGGGACATCGCAACACACATGGCGGCGCCGACGATGATCGAGGAGACGACCGTCGCTCGGTCGCTCATGCCGCTCGCGATGAACAGCAGGATCGTGATTCCGATCAGCGTCATGCCAGACAGCGGCGACCAGTTCGTCCGGCCGATGCACTCCGACAGGATGACTCCCGCCATCCAGATCCAGCCCGTGCCCAGCGAGGCCATCAGGAGGCTGCGTCCGAGGGTCATCTCGGGGACGGAGAGATTCGCGATCACGAACAGGACGACGAAGGCGCCGGCGATTCCAACGTAGAGCATTCGGATCGGCAGCTCGTCCCGAGAGACGGCGCTGCCCGTCTTGGACGATTGTTGCATGCTGCGGATGGCCGAGACGACCAACGGGAACGCCAACGCGACACCGGTCAGTGCGCCGCCAATCAGCATGCCGATACCCAGCGGGCGAAAGAGTTGCAGCCGCAGCCAACTTGCGATCGGCATCCCCGAGGCGGCAATCTCGGGATTATCGAGGAGACCGTTCATCGACATGATCGGTGCCAACAGCCAGTAGCAGACGAAGCCACCGATGATGAAGTAGACACCGCCACGACCCGACAGGTAGCCGACACCGATCGTCATCAACGACACATACCAGGTTGCGTTGAGGAACTCCGGGAGGCCGAGGTATTCTCCGAGCGGCAGGTCGTGATACCCGATCCACTGGTAGACGATGGCGTGGACGATGGCGCTGACGGCGGCTCCGGCCAGCAGGAGGTAGGCCTTCCGCATGCCCGCGCCCGGTGACTTCAGGATCGTGGCGACAGCGATTCCGCCCGGGAACGGATGACGCTCGAAATCGATCATCTGCTTGCGGAGAGGAATGATGAACGCGATGCCCATCACGGCGCCGGTGATGCAGCCGACCACCAGCAGCGGTGCGTTGAAATCCTGGTAGTTCAGGATGAATAGCGCGGGCACCGAGAACATCATCCCGGCCGACGCGGCGTTGACACTGCTTGCCAGCGACTGGTTGATGTTGTTCTCGACGATGCTCGTCCGACGCATGACGCCGCGAAGTACGCCGAAGCCCAGGATGGCGGCCAATTCCGATCCCTCGATCGAGAAACCCAGCTTGAGGCTGGCGTAGCCGATGCTGACGGCGATCAGCGTCCCGAGGATGTAGCCGACGAAAATCGCCGGCAGGGTCAGTTCGGGGTACGGACCCCGGCGAATCGGTTTTCCACTCTTCGATAGCTCCACGATCGATCTCCTGCCTCGATCTGACCCTTACGGCGGGCCGACCCAAGGGGGTTTATACACGATCAGCCGTGAACCTGTGGCGCGATACCTCGGGGACGCATCTGCTCGGCCTCGAATTCCAGCCAACCCTTCCAGCGAGCCTCCAGCTCGTCGACCGGGCAGTCCCGGGCGGCGAGGCCGTGGAACATCCGCCAGTGTCGCTTCTCGGCGGGACCGAGGTCCAGCAGGAGTTCGGCGATCTCGTCGTCCTTCCCTATCAGTCGATGGAGCAGCGTCGTGAATCGCTCACAGCTCCGAGCCTCGATCAGGGCCCCGACGAGCAGCCGGTCGATCTTGGCCCAGCGATCCCCCCGGGTGATGCGCCCATGGAGTGCCGTGGCGTAGCTACTCGTCCGACGCCGACGGGGATGGAGGCCCCGTCGATGGAGAATCGCTGCGACCCGTCTTAGGTGTGCGATCTCCTCCGCCGCGAGGGAGGTCATCCGGTCGACAAGTTCCTCGTCGTCCGCGTACAACCCGACCAGATGCAGAGCCGTGAGGGCGGCCTGCTGCTCACAGAACGCATGGTCGGAGAGGAACTCTGCGATGTTCGATTGGGCGCATTCGGCCCACGACGATGGCGTGCGATGGAGCAGCGGGAGGTCGTTGATCTCGTCCAGAAGACGATCGGGGTCCTTGCGGGCCTCTTCGAGTTGCCGGCTCTGTCGTGCCACGACTAGGCTCAGGTGCTGGGAGCGGCAGCGCGGATCTCTGCAGCGACCTCGTCACCGTAGCGCTCGAAATTCTCGCGGAACATGTTTGCCAGCTTCTTCGCCTGAGCGTCGTAGCGATCGGCATCGCTCCAGCTGTCACGCGGCCAGAGGGTCTCTGTGGGAACACCTTCCACGGCCACCGGCACGGAGAGTCCGAAGTTGGGGTCCACCCGGCGATCGATGGATGCCAGCGACCCGTTGAGGATCGCTCGAATCATCGCCCTCGTGTGCGGGATCTTGATCCGATACCCTTCCCCGTAAGGTCCCGCCGTCCATCCGGTATTGACGAGCCAGACGTCCGGGCCGTGCTGACGGATCTTCTCACCCAGCATCAGGGCGTAGCGATTCGGGTGGAGTGGCAAGAACGGCTCTCCAAAACAGGCGCTGAAGGTCGCCGTGGGCTCCTTGATACCACGCTCCGTGCCCGCAACCTTCGCGGTGTAGCCGCTGAGGAAGTAGTACATGGCCTGCTCGGCGGTCAGCTTGGAGACCGGCGGAAGGACACCGAAGGCGTCGGCGGTGAGGAAGACGATATTGCGGGGATGTCCCGCACGGCTCCCGGGAACGACGTTCGGCAGATGGCTGATGGGATACGCACTCCGCGTGTTCTCGGTCTTCGAATCGTCATCGAGATCGAGGATCCGCGTCGCGTCGTCCATGACGACGTTCTCCAGAACGGTTCCGAATCGTTCGGTCGTCGAGTAGATCTCGGGCTCGTCCTCGCGGCGCAGCCGGATGACCTTCGCGTAGCAACCGCCCTCGAAGTTGAAAATCCCGTCGTCGGCCCAGCCATGCTCATCGTCGCCGATCAATGGTCGCTCGGGGTCCGCCGAGAGTGTCGTCTTGCCGGTCCCCGACAGACCGAAGAACAGCGCGGTGTCGCCGTCGGCACCGACGTTGGCCGAGCAGTGCATGGATAGAACGCCGTCTTTGGGGAGCAGGTAATTCAGGACGGTGAAGATCGATTTCTTGATCTCGCCGGCGTACTTGGTCCCCGCGATCAAGACCTGCCGGCGACCCATGTGAACGAGGACGACGACTTCCGACCGCGTGCCATCCGCCTTGGGATCGACGACCATGGTCGGCGCGTGGACGATCGTGAACTCCGGTCGGTGGTTGGCCAGCAGTGTTGCGTCCGTGATGCGTAGGAACATGTTCCTCGCAAAGAGCGCACACCAGGGTGATTCGCTGACGAGCCGAATCGGCAGACGGTGCTCGGGGTGGGCGCCGGCGTTCAGATCCTCAACGAACAGCTCGCGGTCCCCAAGATGCGAACACGCACGCTTATAGAGGAGATCGAACGTCTTCTCGGAGATCTCGGCGTTGACGGCTCCCCAGGCGATGTCCGCCTCGGAGCCCGCCTCGCGGACAAAGAACTTGTCCTTGGGGGATCGACCCGTGTACGGGGTCGTATCGACCACCATTGGCCCGTTCGCTGCAATTCGGCCGGTACCCAGCCGGACCGTGGCCTCGTAGAGCGGGGCCGCCGTGAGATTCCAGAACAGGTCTTGCTTCGGTTCGATTCCGAGTTCGTTCAGTGCTCGACGTTGGCTTGCGGCGTCCATGAGATCCGTCCTCGACTGTGTAGTGAATCGCGATCTTTGACGGAAGTCAGGATAGCGCGTGAGCCGAATATTGGAAAGTCGAGGGCGGTGGATGCTAGCCTCCCGGCGATGACTCCACCAATTCACTGGATTCGCGACGACAAACGTCTCCTGGAACGTGTCGAATCCATACGCGGTGGATCGCTGGCGGTCGATACGGAGTCGGACTCGCTACACCACTATCCGGAGCGCGTGTGTCTGGTCCAGCTAACCCATCTCGGGCGTGACGAACTGATCGATCCGTTGGCCGGTGTGGACCTCTCGATTCTCGCCCCGCTGCTTTCCGATGCGAGTCTGCCCAAGCTGTTTCACGGCGCCGACTACGACCTCCGTCTGCTGCATCGTGAATTCGGGCTGGAGGTGTCCGGACTTTTCGACACGATGGTCGCGTCTCGCCTGACCGGTGAGCGCTCGTTCGGTTTGGCGGCCTTACTTTCGAAACATTTCGACGTGGAGTTGGACAAGCGCTATCAGCGCGCCGATTGGTCGCGCCGCCCCCTCACGCCGGAGATGGAGCAATACGCCGCGATGGACACGCGCTTCCTGGAGGACCTCGTGGACCTCCTGGCAACGGAGTTGAAGCGGCTGGGCCGCATGGAGTGGGCGACAGAGGAGTTTCGTCGTCTGGAGGGAGTTCGTTTCCGTGAACGTAATGACGAGGAGCCGTTCAGGCGCGTGAAGGGTCATGGCAAATTGTCGGCCCAGACCCAGGCGGTCCTCAACCGACTCTGCCAATTTCGTGAGCAGGTCGCGCGACACAAGGCGCGTCCTCCGTTTCGTATCGTGTCGGATGCGGTCCTGCTGACGTTGGCTGCTCGCGGGCCGGACGACCTTCGCAATTTCACCACGGTGCAGGGTCTGCCACGCTCGTATCGAAGCGGTGCGGGCGCCGAGCGGCTGTTGCGCGTGCTTGAGGAAGCCTGGTCGCTACCGGAGACCGACTGGCCGAGTCGGGTTGGCGAGGGACGCAAACCACGCCGCAGCGCATCGTTCGAAGCCCGCATCAAGGACTGGAAGACTCGACGGGATGTCATCGCGGACGAGCTGCATCTGGAGTCCTCGATCGTCGCGTCTCGGGGGATCCTCGAGGGACTCCTGGAGCGGGTCGAAGCGGGGGAGGATCCGTCGGCCCATCCGGATCTCCGGCGTTGGCAATGGAATCTGTTGTCCGGCTTCCCCGGGCTTTCGGCCTGACCCGTCTTTCTTCTCCACTCGGTCGTACAATCGGGATATGGGACAACGCATAACAGGCCCCGCCCTGCTGCTCACGATTCTGTTGGCGCTGGCGCCGGTCTGGGCCCAGCCCGCGCCGGAGCCGGCCCACGAGAGCCGCCGTGCCTGGCTCGGCTGTTGGACTCGTGACGGAGACGACGGCAGTCTGGCCGTGGTGGCACTCTATCCGTCCGGCCCCGCCGAACGTGCCGGACTGCGGGTCGGGGATCTTCTTCTGTCGATGAATGATAGGAAGATCAACGATCAGGCGACACTGGCGACCTGGCTTGCAGAGCTCGAACCGGGGGAGGTCACCCGTTTCGCGGTTCTGCGCGACGGCGTAGAGTTGCCGATCGAGATCCCGCTTGGAGAGCTGGCCGATGCGGTGGTTCGGGTATCTCCCGTCGTCGCCCCGGACCCGGCCGTCGTCGTTTCCGACGAAGACTCTCCGTTTCCCGTACAATGGGGTTTCCGCGGACAGCGTTGGATCGGGCTCGAGCTTGTGGATCTGACCGCGGAGTTACGGAAGCACTACGGGGCCGATTCGGAGTCGGGGATCCTGGTGACGCGGGTCGAACCCCATGGAGTTGGTAGCGAGATGGGATTGGCGGTTGGCGATGTGGTCATTGCCGCCGAGGGTGAACCGATCCGCAGCGTTTCCGAATTTGACAGGCGGCTGACTTGGTACACGTCGCGAGTAGTCACGCTGAAGGTCATCCGCGACGAGCGGACGCTCACGCTTGTGGAGGAAGAGGGGACACGACGCCGGATCGTCATCGAGCGTCGCCGACGCGATCGAGAGGCCCACATCCGCAAGGAGATTCTACGCCTCCAGAAACGAATCGACTCGCTCGAGCATCAACTCGAACGACTCGACAGCGGCGATCCCTGATCGTCTTCGCGGGGCTGATGCTCCTGGGAGGCCTCGCCTCAAGCGTCGCCGCAGACGAGTTTCCGGAATACCTCGACCTTTCGTCCGAACGCCTGGAGACCATCGAGGGTTTAGAGCTGGCCGCCGACAGCGGCCCGCTCCAGAGGCTGGATGCGGCGCTCGCGTCGGGTCCTCCCTACCGCTTCGAGGCTGGCCCGCTCGTCGTCTACACCGACCCTCGCTGGTTTACGTCCCTCCCGCCGACGGGTATGGGCTCTCCGTTGATCGAGCTACGTCGATGGCCGGGGGACTCTGCGCTTACGCTGTATCCCGTCGCCGGTCCGATTTCCAATCCCGAGCGAGGCTGTCGTGCGTTGCCGGGCGCGACGCTGACCTACCAGTCCGGTGACACGGATGGTTCGGTCTGGAAGGGGACGTTGACGACCGAGATGGGAGAGCGGCCCATCTGGTGGATCGAACGAAGAATCGAAGACTCGACGGGGGTCCTGGGTGCGGCCCTGCTTCCCGGCGATGCCGGGCTCGGCGCGGCGGGGATCGCGGGCCGCGCTCAGGAGATGCTCCATCTCTTGACCAAGGTCGAGGTGCGTCGCGCCTGGTCGAACTACCCACCGTATCCGCGTGAGACGGAATTATTGTTGCCGACGGTCGGTGACCCGCCGGGTGACAAGAGCGAGCTGACCGAGCCCTGGCAGGTGGTGCGTGGTACGGGGTTTACCGTTGGGCTCCCGCCGGGGTTCCGCGCCTTGAGGATCGAGGGGAAGGTCCGTGCGCCCGATCCCATCGAGGGGCAGGCGCTCTGGTTTCGAGGTGTTGTCTCGGACAGCCTTGGTGAGACCCTGCGGGTCGGTGACGGCTGGCGCGTCGGTTACGTTTCGCGACTCGATGGGGCGGGCTCGTCGGTCAGCGATTGGTTGCGTTCACCGCCGTTGGCCCTGGCCGATCGGGCCTCCGCACTGAAACGGGCGCAGGCGTTCGAGCTGTTGGCCACGCGGAGTCAGGCGACGACCGGACATGCGGCGCGTTTCGAAGAGGCGGGTTGGTCGGGGCAATGGTTCATCTTCCGGATGGTGTTCGAGGATCATCGCTTCGAAATCGGCATGCCGGTCATCGAGGGCAGTCGCTCACCGTCGCTGTACTGGATCCCGCTCACATGGCGAGACATCGGGCGGGCGCCTGCACCCCCGCCGGTCGACCCGGCGGAGCGATTCGGGATCCGTTTCGATCGTTTCCGGCCCCTAGAGCGAAACCATCAGCCCTGGTCGGACGGTACGTTGGACGCGCCGGGGATCACGATGGAGATACCTCGCGGCTGGTTTCCCGCGGCATCCCTGCGTTCCGCCGACGGCTATCCCGTGCGGCTGATCGACCAGGAGGGAAACTCACTTGGCCGGTTGGTCCGTGTCGATCCCGCGGAGGTTGCGGCTCTGAGGGCGGACGAACTTCGTGGGTGGACGCCCGTGTCGTCACGGGGGTCCGGACAGCGAGCGACGGCTCATCGTGGCGCCGATGGCGCGTTGCTGGTCGTCAGCAAGGCCGGCCACGGGTTTCTCCTGGAGGCCGACGGCGAGCGGGCGGAACTGCGGCCGATGTGGGAGCGCCTGGTGGGATCGGTCCGTTTACGTCGTGAGCGACGTCCCGTCGAGGAGTAGATCCGCGAGCTCCCGTAAGACGCTTACGGTCGTCTCTCCGCTCATTCGCAGGTCGGCCTCGGAGCACGATCCGGTTGCAACGAGGGCGACCGTAACCCCGGCCTGGGCCGCCGTCTCGATGTCGAGGAGCATGTCTCCGACGTAGATCGCATCGGACGTTTGCACGGCCATCTCGGTGATCGCACGCTCAAGCATCGCCGGGTGCGGCTTCGTCGTGCCGACGACATCCGGTCCCAGAATCGCACAGAAGAACTTGTCGATACCGAGTTGCTCGCAGATCGGTCGACCGAACCGTGCCGGCTTGTTGCTGGCGACGGACATGCGGATCCCTCGGTCGGAGAGCCTCGCCAGGGCATCGTGGACTCCCGGTAGTAGGGTCGTCCCGGCGGCGTATGCGGTGGCGTAACGGTCGCGGAACGCCCGGACACCCTCCTCGACAAGGTCGGGCCCGACCAGGTCCGCCATCAGCACCTCCAGGCCGCGTCCCACGTGGCTCTTGATATCCCCATGGTCCATGGCGGGAAGGTCGAAGACACGTCGCGCGTGATTGACGCTCTCGGTGATCGCCTCGAATGAATCCACCAGGGTCCCATCGAGGTCAAACACAATTCCCCGGACTCGGGACACGGTGAGGGACGGAGGACGCACGAAACGTATCGATCAGTCGTTGAGGACCGGGAGCCGGTAATCCCGTGGCCGGATCGTCGCACGGTGACGTCGGTGGTTGAAACGACCCTGGTCGCAGTTTCGACAACCGGGCGCCGTGTCGAAATGGGTGCGGATCGCGCAGTCAAAAGAGGCATACCAGACCCCGAAACGCAGACAGAAGAAATCGTCCTCGCGTTCGCGATATCCGCCTTCCGTAGGCATGCATCTTGGTGATGCGTGTCCCGTCGCCGCCATACGTCTCACTCCTGGTCGACCCGAGCGACTATATACCACGACGCAGCGAGCGAGACCGGTGGTATCGTGGAGTTTCCAGGGTAGTCGCATCATCTTTTGGGAGCAGACGATCGATGGATCGCTTTCGTGTGGGCGTACTCGGCGCGACGGGCCTGGTGGGTCAGCGACTCATCTCGCTGCTCGCCGATCACCCCTGGTTCGTGGTCGAGACCCTGGCGGCCTCCCCGCGTTCCGAGGGCCGAACGTACGCCGAGGCTGTCACCTGGGAACTGCGGGATCCACCCTCCCCGACGATCGCCGCGATGCCTCTTCGGAGCGCGACGACGCGGTCCTTTGAGCACTGCGAGCTGGTCTTCTCCGTGCTTCCGTCTTCAACCGCCGCGACGATCGAACCGGACCTGGTTGCGGACGGCGTCGTCCTCGTCAGCAACGCTTCAACGTTACGGATGGACCCGTCGACGCCGCTCCTGATGCCCGAGGTCAACCCGGAACAGTTGGCGCTCGTCGAGGCCCGCGCCCGAGCCGGCGAGGGATTCGCGGTTACCAATCCGAACTGCTGCGTCACGGGTCTCGTGCTCGGTCTTGTCGCCGTCTGGCGGAAGTGGGGGATCGAGGACGTTCAGGTGACCACGCTCCAGGCGATCAGCGGCGCGGGTCGAGCGGCCGCAGCGGCGATGCCGATCGAAGACAACATTCTCCCGTCCATTGCGGGCGAAGAGGCAAAGTTGGAGTCGGAGCCGGCGAAGATTCTCGGCGGACCGTTGACGGTCTCCGCACAGTGCAACCGCGTACCGGTCGTCGACGGGCATCTGATGACCGTCGCCGTCCGAACCACGCGGGAGTGTCACCCCGCTGAGGTGGTCGAGGGCATGCGTCAGTTTCGCGTGAGCGATCGCGTTGCCACCCTGCCGTCGGCGCTGGAGCATCCAATCTGCGTCCGCGACGAGGACGATCGTCCGCAACCACGGCTGGATCGAGATCACGCCGGTGGGATGGGCGTCGTTGTGGGTCGCGTCCGGTCGTGTCCGATCATGGGGCTGAAGTGGACGATCCTCTGTCACAACACGTTGAGGGGTGCAGCCGGTGGGGCCTTGCTGAATGCGGAATTGCTGGTGCGGCAAGAACTCATCGCCCGCCGAAGCTCATGAGGGTCTGACATGACGGTCCGAGTTCTGAAATTCGGCGGGACCTCGGTGGCGGATGCGTCACGAATCGGCGATGTTGCGAAGATCGTCGAGTCGACGCGTAGCGAACGGTCCGCGCCGGTCGTGGTGGTGTCCGCGTTGGCGGGGGTGACCGATCTTCTGGATCAGGCGCTGGTCTCCGTACATCGAGAGGATCGCGAAGGCCTGGAGTCCGTCCTCGCCGACATCGAGCGACGTCACCGCTGGGTCGTGTCCCACGGCGTTCAGGACTCCTCACGCCGCCATCATCTGAATCTGATCGTGGATGCGGCGTTCGAGTCGATCCGGGGGACCCTGCGTTCGATCCGACAGCTCGGTGAGTTGACGCCCAAGGCGCGCGACGGTGTTCTGGCGGCCGGTGAGTCGTTATCGGGCCCCATCGTCTGCGCCGTGTTGCAGGATCGCTCTGTCCAGGCGGAGTGGATCGACCCCCGCGACTGGTTGGCAACGGACGAGACGTTCGGCCGAGCCGTCGTCGATATGGAGGCGACCCGAGGAAGGGCGATGGATCGGTTCCACCAGGTCGTGGAGGCCGGCGGCGTTCCGCTCACCGGTGGGTTCGTCGGCGCATCCGCGGGGGGTGAAACCACAACCCTTGGTCGTGGAGGGTCCGACACGTCAGCTGCCATCCTCGCGGCGTGCCTGGGCGCTGAACGTCTCCAGATCTGGACTGACGTCGACGGACTGATGAGCGCCGATCCTCGGCATGTGGTCGACGCGCGCACCCTCCCGGTCGTGGACTACGACGAGGCCTCCGGACTTGCCCACTACGGGGCACGCGTTCTTCACCCCTCCTGCCTTGCGCCGGTTGCCTCCCTCGAGATCCCGGTCGAGGTCCGCAATACACTTAACCCCGACAGGTCGGGGACCCGAATCGTCTCTCGAGAGAAGGGATTGGGTGAGGAGGCGGCCGGCGACGGAATCGTCGGCGTGGCCAGTCGAGAGCGGATCACGATCCTGCGTGTCAAACGCGTCGACGCACGTGCAGACGGACCGTTCGTGTCGTCGGTCATGGACATCTGTCGCGGTCGCAAGGTCTCCACCGAGATGATGGTTGCGAGTGCGGGTGAGGTTCATCTCGTCCTACCCGAAGGCGCGCAGACGGCCGAGGCGTTGACGCCGTTACGCGAGCTGGGCGATGTGCAGGTCGATGACACGTGTTCCCTCGTGGCCGTGATAGGTTCCGCGCTGGCCAGGGACGCCGTGTGTCGAGCCAAGGTGATGGCCGCCATCGCCCGTTGGGAGCCGCGTCTCGTCGTGCTGGGCGCGGCGGAGAGTAGTCTGCTGGCGGTTCTTCCACGTGCCGCGCTCGGGGAGGCGGTCCGCGGTCTCCATCAGCAGTTCTTCGCCGGGGTCGATACGCGATGAAGTATTCGCTGGTCGGACTTGGCAAGATGTCGACCGCGGTCGATGAGGCTGCGACGCGGCTCGGTCATCAGCGGGTGGGTGGGGTCTCGCGTCTGGCGAACGAGCCGGCCATCGCCGATCAAATCGGGGTCCCCGACGTTGTCTTCGAATTCACCGCTCCCGGTGCGGGACCTCGTCATGTTCAGCAACTCGTGGACGCGGGGCTGAAGGTCGTCTGTGGGACAACCGGGTGGGAGGTGTCGGAGGACCTCGCGACGCAACTCCGCGCGAGCAGCGCCGCCGCGTTGGTTCACGCCGCAAACTTCTCTATCGGGATGACGCTGTTTCGACGCGGTGTCCGGGCACTGACGCGAGAAGCTAGCACGCGACACGGGTATCTGCCGACACTCGAAGAGGTTCATCATCTCCAGAAACTGGATCGGCCCAGCGGCACGGCATTACGTCTGGCAGACGATATCGTGGCCAACGATCCCGCGCTCGCGGGTTGGCGGTTCTCGGATGATCGCGTCGACGACACGAAGTTGTCCATCCACGTCGAACGGATCGGAGCGACTCCGGGAACCCATCGGGTTCGATTCTCTTCGCCGGATGACACGATCACGATGGAACACTGTGCGCATGGCCGTTCGGGATTCGCACGCGGAGCCGTGGCGGCGGGGGAGTATCTTCTCGGTCGTACGGGGTTACATGACTTCGAGCAGGTTCTGGAAGCCTAGCTCGAGGACGGAGAGGGGAAGATGGATCGACTCACAGGCGCGATGACGGCACTGGTCACACCGTTCGACCGCGATGGCCGGGTGGATGCCGAGGCCCTGGCTTCACTCGTTCGTCGTCAGATCGAAGAGGGTATCGATGGCCTGGTCCCGTGCGGCACGACGGGTGAAGGTGCAACGCTCGACGCCGACGAGCAGGAGGCGGTCGTCCGGGTGGTCACGGAGACCGCCGCCGGTAAGGTGCCGGTGCTGGCAGGCTGCGGCAGCAACGACACGCGTCGCACCATCGAGGCCGGTCGCCGGGCGATCGGCGTGGGTGCCGATGCGCTTCTCGTCGTGACTCCCTATTACAACAAGCCGAACCGAGCGGGGATGATCGGTCATTACCGAGCCGTCACCGAGGCCTGCGACCGACCGGTGATCGTCTACAACGTGCCGGGTCGAACGGGGCAGAATCTCCCCGCCTCGTGGACGCTGGAGCTCTCCGAGCTACCGGGCATCGTCGGTGTCAAGGAGGCGTCGGCCGATCTCGAGCAGATATCGGAGATCCTGCGACACCGATCCGCCGGGTTCGCCGTGCTCTCCGGCGATGACGCTCTGACCCTATCGACGGTGGCGCTGGGTGCCGAGGGCGTTATTTCCGTGGTCGCGAATCAGGACCCGGCAGGGATGTCTCGGCTGGTCGCGTCGACCCGGGAGGGAGACCTGGACTCGGCGCGCAAGCATCACTTTCGTCTTCTCCCGTTGATGCAGGCCAACTTCGTCGAGAGCAATCCGGTGCCGGTAAAAGCCTCGATGGAGTTGCTCGGTCTCTGTTCCGGTATGCCGCGGCCTCCGTTGGCACCTGCCGACGGGCGGACCCGTGAGCGACTCTCGGCTGCCCTGGACACCGCCGGACTGCGGCGGGTGTCGTAATGGAGCGGTTGCAGCAAGAGGTCGAGTCGCTTTTCGCCGAAGCCGAAGCGCCCGATGACTCCGTTGAGCGTGTGGTCGGGCGACTGCTCGATGGGTTGGAGGACGGGACGATCCGTTCCGCAACTCCGATGGAGGACAGCGCCTGGAGGGTCGAAGAGTGGGTGAAGAAGGGGATCCTGCTGGGCTTCCGGCTGCGTGAGTCGAGAGACTATGCCGATGGAACCCTGCGATTCAGAGATCGGGCTTCCATGCCGCTTTGGGACCCGACGAAGACCCGTCGTGATGTCCGGGTCGTGCCCGGCGGCAGTGCCGTTCGTCGTGGCGCGTTTCTCGCCGACGGTGTGGTGATGATGCCGCCGGCCTACGTCAATGTGGGCGCGTACGTGGGTTCGGGTACGATGATCGACTCGCATGCGCTCGTCGGTTCTTGCGCACAGGTCGGTGCTCGCGTCCACCTGTCTGCCGCGGTGCAGATCGGCGGGGTCCTGGAGCCGATCGGCGCCAGCCCGGTGATCATCGAGGACGACGCGTTCATCGGCGGTGGTTGTGGGGTCTACGAAGGGTGTCGTGTCGGTCACGGTGCGGTCCTGGCACCCGGCGTTATCCTCTCCGCGTCGACACCGGTCATCGACCTGGTGCATGGCCTGACGTTAAGGGGTGCGGTCGATCGTCCACTGCGGGTACCTCCGCGGGCCGTGGTCGTCCCGGGCAGTCGCCCCGCAACGGGCGACTACGCCGTCGAGCACGGGGTTCAGCTTCAGACACCGGTGATCGTGAAATACCGCGACGACGGAACGAACGCCGCGCTGGTGCTCGAGGAAGCGCTGCGGTGAGATGGCGTCCTGCAGAGCGGATGGATGGCGTCGAACGGACGATGATCCGTCAGATCTTTGACGGGGCGCCTGCGGACGCGATCAACCTAGGGCTTGGACAACCCGATCTGATCACCCCACCCGGTCCGTGTCGGGCCGCGCAGTTGGCGATCGACGAGGGCAAGACCTTCTACACCTCGACCGCTGGGCTCCCGGCGCTCCGCGAACGACTTGCCGAGCGATACGCCCCGTTCACGAGCGGTGCAGAGTCGGTGTGCGTCAGCGTGGGCTCACAGCAGGCGTTGTACGCCAGTTGTCTGACCCTCGCGGGACCCGGCGACGAGATCCTGGTTCCCGATCCCGGTTACCCGGCGTACCCGGTCGTCGCCCGGCTGGTCGGAGCTTCGGCCGTCTCCTATCCGATTCGCGGCGAGAGCGACTTCAGCCTCGATCCCGCAGACATCCTCGACCGTGTGACGGATGCCACGCGGGCCGTGATCCTATGTAGTCCATCGAACCCGACCGGTCGTTGCGTCGACGCCGCTCGCTTGCGTGTCTTGACCGAAGAACTGTCTCGACGCGGTGTGCCGTGGATCTCCGACGAGATCTACAGCGGGCTGACCTACGACGGGGTGTTTGTTTCTCCGTCCAGGTTCAGTCGCGACGGATTGATCGTCTCGAGCGTCTCGAAGGATGTTGCGATGACGGGCTGGCGAGTCGGTTGGGTTGCCGGCTCCGTGGAGATCATCGAGCGGATCACGGCGGCCCAGCAGTACCTCGTGACCTCTGCGCCCAGCGTATCCCAGTACGCGGCGCTTGCGGCCCTTGGGGCCGAGGGCCGGGAGGATCGTGTCGCTATCCTCGATCGGTTCCGCGTACGACGGTCCTTCATGGCGGCGGCGCTGGAGCGGATCCCCCATCTTCGCTGGAGGTTACCGGACGGCTCGTTCTATTTCTTCGTCGACTGCTCGGCATACGGCGACGATATCGAGTTGGCGAAGTCCTTCCTCGAGCAGGAGAACGTCGTCACGATTCCCGGTAGCGCCTTCGGCGAACAGGGTCGAGGGTATCTGAGAATCTCGTTCGGTGTCGGGAGGAATCAGTTGGGCATCGCACTCGAGTCGCTGCAGCGATTTCTCTCTCGCCGCGAGGTCAGCGCACTCTAATCGTGGTCGTGGCCTTCGTGTTCCTGCTCCGTTTCCAGTAACGCCTCGAGGAACATCGCGCGTTCGCCGACAAGCGTCATGAGTTCGTCGACCTCTTCCTCGTCACGACGCGCCAGGTACTCGTACAGCGTGGTGATGTCGTTGGTTCCGGTCAGCGGCAACCATGCACGGAGTGAGGACTCCTGGATCTCCAGGGAGTCGCTGAGCGTCGCCTCGCGTAGCGTGTCCCGTGCGCGGCCGCCAATCCTGGCCAACGACTCGGCCGCGAGTTGACGCAGCTCCGCATCGCCGGACTCCAGTTGGGTCTTGAGGAAATGTCGGGCGGAGTCTCGACGAAAACCGACGGTCGAACGGATCACGAGGGGCAGCAGGGAGGGTTCCTCGAGCGCGGCGTCGACACACGCCGGTAGCGTTCCGTAGGACTGGCGCTTCGCCAGCTGCGGGATCGCGAGCCGCCGAGCGTCCAGCGATCCAAACCAGACCGCCCGATCCATCGCGGGAAGAAAAGAACGGGCGACACCGGAGGTCTGACGTGTTCGGGCGGCGATGATGGTCAGGACCACGTCTCCAGCCTGCGTCGGATCGACATCGGCGACGACCCGTGCGAGCCCGTTGACCGCCGACTCGCCCATCGCGATCAGTTCCTTGTGGGCCTCAAAGGCGACCCACGCGTTCCGGGGCACGGACGGATCCGGCCACGCCAGTTCGGCCAGCAACAGAACGCGTTCATCTCCGCCCTGGGTTCCTTCGATCGCATCGAGGAGAGTCTGGCGCGCCTGTTGCTTCTTTTCGGCGGGGGATGGCTCCATGTCGGCATGGATCGGTCCGGTTGATGCGAAGGCGAGCAGCCCGCAGAGAAGCATTCCGGGAGTGAGGGAGCATTTCATCGGTTCTGCCCTATCTGGAAGACCCAGAGACTATACCGTCGGGGCCGGGTGACAGCCACGTTCAGGACTTCGGGGTCCAGCCGCTCTTGAATCGCTCGAGGAGGCCGGGGCCTCGGGTCGCCGAGGTTTCCTCGTCGCCGCTCTCGATGCCGAGGGGCGTCTTCAGGCCCATGGCGATCCGTTCGAACGCCGATCGCTGAGGGCTCTCGTCCGAATCGGCCGCGACGGGTGACCCCGCGTCGCCGGACTCGCGAATCGCGGCATGGAGTGGTATTTCGCCGAGAAAAGGGATTCCGCGCTTTTCCGCCTGGGCACGGCCGCCGCCGTGCCCGAAGATCTCGCTTCGCTCATGACAGGCAGGGCACTCGAAGAAGCTCATGTTCTCGACGAGGCCGAGGATCGGCACGTTGACCTTCTCGAACATCGCGATCCCCTTGATGGCATCGGCAAGGGCGACGTCCTGAGGGGTCGTGACGATGACGGCGCCGGCCAGGGCCACACGCTGGGACATCGTGAGCTGAGCGTCTCCGGTTCCGGGAGGCATGTCGACCAGGAGGAGGTCGAGATCGCCCCAGACCACGTCTCTGAGAAGCTGCTCGAGGGCCTTCATGACCATCGGGCCGCGCCAGATGACCGCGGCCTCGGGGTCGACCATGAAGCCCAGCGACATGAAACGGATTCCCAGCCTATCGAACGGCAGGATCCGCCGTCCGTCCTCGGCGAGTCGAGGTTCACGGTTCCGGGCTCCCAGCATGATCGGGATCGACGGGCCGTAGACGTCGGCATCCAGCAGCCCCACCCGCAGGCCAAGTCGGGCCAGGCTGACGGCCAGATTGACGGCGACGGTGGATTTCCCGACGCCTCCCTTGCCGGAGGCGACGGCGACGATCCGGTCGATACCCGGCACGAGGCGAGGGTCCAGTCCACCGGCGGCCGGTGCGGAGCGAGTGGGGGGCGGCGGGGAGGACGCCATCGGGAGGGACGACGCCCCGCCCGGGGCCGACGATTCTCCGGTCCACTCGACCCGTTCGACGCCGTCGAGTTCAAGGAGCGCGTCACGGAGCGTCGTCTTGAGCGACGTCATGCTGCCGTCGGCCGGAAGCTGGAGTCTTAACCGCAGACAGCCGTCGGCGAAGGCCAGATCGGAGACGATCCCGAGGTCCAGGACGCTTCGTCCGAACCCCTGAGGCCTTAGCCCCATGAGGGTCTCGTGGATACGCTTCTGGATGCTGCCGTCGTCCACGATGGTTCTCGGAAGGGGCGTCGTTCTAGAAGTGGAAGCGGACGCCGCCGAAGAACCCCTCGTATTCCGCCGACTGCTCTTCGCTGGCGATGGAACTGAGAAGTTGGTTGCCGATCTGCGCCACTTCGCGACGACTCTCGATGCCCACGTTGCTGTAGGAGCTGCCTCGGAATCCGCCGTAAAATTCGACCGTCTTGTGGATCTGGTAGTTCAGCGAGACCTCGGTGTCGATGACCGAGCCGGATAACGACCGCTTCTCGTCGAGGAAGCTATCGACGACCGTGATCTGGTCGATGAAGTCGACGGCCGGTCCCAGCGCGCCGCCGGCGCTAACCTGGATGATCTCTCCAAACAGGTCGTACGGGGGCTCCATCACGGTCGTCACACCCGTCAGGGGGTCCTGGAAGGTAAAGGCATGGGAGATGGAGGTGTACTCGCTCCGGACCTTTCCGCGAAGGAATGCCATGCCGACGCTCGCGCGCAGCTTCAGCTTCTTGCTCTTGAGCATCGCGGTTTCGAACTCCATTCCCATTTCGAGACCGCGCCCGCTGTAGCGCGAGGCCGTGTCGACCACATCCGGACGCGGGTCCAGGTCCGGCCGCGGAAAGGTGACGAGCGGCGGAATCAGCGGCGGCAGGCCGTCCACGATGGCGTAGTAGCTCGCATTGGCAATTCGACGATGCGCAACCCGACGCACGCCGACCCACCAACTGCCGTTGACACGGTTGGTCTCGAACGCGGCACGCTTGTAGTTGATACGGAGGTCGCGAAGCGTCGTGTCGAATTGCGAATCGTAGCCGTCCGCGAGGCCGTCGTCGTTCAGGCCCGCGAGTAACGGGCTGGCCATGCTGGTGGTGAAGATGTAGTTGCCGGGAGACGACTCGCCGAGGAGGACGTCCTCGTCCCGATGCTCCAGGTAGGAGAGCATGAGCGCGCCGGCATCTCGCCTGAACTCCAGGCCACCGGCATAACGAAACGATTCGCTGGTCCCGTGCGTGGGGCGCTGATAGACCTCAAAGAACGGGTTCGTCGCATCGAAGACGGTTGCCGGGGAGTAGTCGAGTCCCGTTGGTTGGGCGACCCAGATTTCGATCTCTGCAATGTACTTGAAGAGGGATCCATCGTCGTCACCCTCCGCCTCCTGGGCGAATGCCGAGCCGACCACGAAGAACACGATCATGAGCGTCAGTAGGGCGTAACCGGTCAGTTTTGGCATGCGAACAATCCTCGACGTCTAACGTATGGGAAGGGAGCCTATGTCCGTTCTTCTCGTGTCTATCTTGCGGTAAACGAGAAACTGAATCCGGCACCCGTCACCGCGTCGCTGGATGCGGAGCCGATCACCGACACCGTCAACCCGTCCTGCGAGAGAGTGCCTGAAAGGTTGGCCTCGCGTCCGTTGGTCTCGATCCCCATCGGGGCTCCGGCACCGCGGCGGGCGCGCACGATGATGGTGTCGCCCGGAGAGAGGTCGACCAGGAAGTTCTCTTGTCCGTCGACAACGGTCGGGCCCGGGTCGATGGCGGAACATAGTCCGTTACCGAGACCGTAGGTCATCGGATCGAAGTCGCTGAGAGGATTGGAGGTGGAGCGAGCCACCCGCGTGTGAGCCTGCGAAAGTTTGAGCGGATCCCGGAAGCGGAACGTCCGCATCATGCCGCCATCGTCGATCATGACGGTCGGCTGGCTGGTGCCCAGCACCAGGGGCCGAGAACTGTTGTCGTATCGGCTGAGGTTGATCAGCGGGTCGTCGGTAAGACCCGCCGGGGACGAGACGATGACCTCGCCGGTGGTCCCGGCGGGGATGACGCTGATCTCGACGGTATAGCTCCAGGGAACCGACGTCGGGTTCACGTGACTCGTGTCACTGGCCAACAGGTCGCGGCAGAAGTTGAAGAGATCCGGAACGCCATCCATGTCGATGTCGTCGGGTTGGCCGTTGTTGTCGTTGTCTTCGTACATCTCCCACACGCGGTAAGAGCGAATGCCCTGTCCACCGAGAAAACCGATGACATTGACGGCGCTCATCTGAACCTCGTACGTGACGGGTCCTGCACCAATGGGTTGGGTCGAGTCGCAGCCGATGGTAAAGACGGACAAGACCAGCAACACGCCTACCGTGGCGAGTACGCGCAGCATCGACAAACCTCCTCATTAGGAAAACGGCCGTAAAAATACTCGACCCATCATCGTACGTCAACTTGTGGAGGGCAGAATCCCACCAGGACTGCGGCAAATGAGCCGCAAGGGGGGAGAAACGCGTGACGATCGTCAGTGGTCCGAATCGGCCTCGGGGGATCGGGGGCGAGGGGCGTCCAGTTCTCGAATCCGGCGAGATCGCTCCATCACGCTGCTGAATTGCTCCTCAATACTCTCGCTGGTCGCAGAATTCCGTGTGAGCATCTCCATCGCCTGAATCTTCTCGCGGGCGGCGGCCAGCTCCAACTGGGCCGACTCCAGCTTGAGGCGTCCCTGACGCAGCTCGGCGTCCTTCCGCCTATGCTGCTCCGCCAAGCGTTGTCGCTCGCTGAGAGACTCCTCCAGTTGTCCCTGGATGGCTTCCAGCTCGCTGCTGAGCTCCATGTACCTCAGCCCACCGGCCCGAACCATCCCGTACTGAACCAGGAGTTGTTCGTGCTTCATCTGCAGGGTCTCGAAGAGGCTTCGTGGAACCGCCTCCTCGTGGACCTGAAGGCCGGCCGTGGACCGTGTGGCGAGGGCACCGGGTTTGTCGGCCTGAGGCGTAGGCGGCGTCTCCGCGTCACGCACGGTTCCCAGTTCCAGCCCGGCTTCAGAGAGGTCGTGCTCCGAGACGAAATACTCGGGCCCGAATCGTCCGTACCGTTTCTCTGCGTGAAGTCGGCCGCTTCGGATATAGCGCCGGAGGGTCGTGACCGAGCGCGAGGTCTGTTCGGCAGCTTCGCGCAACGTCATGCTTTGCATGGTTCCCTCTTTCTGCGGATCACGGCGTACACCGCTCTTCTACCATACGGCTCCCATACGAAACAAGATTGTGTAATTCGGATTGCGACGCTCGAGGGCCACGGGCTATCCTTCGTGCGAACGATGTTGACGGGGGCCGGGGAAGTTGGAATCCAGTTACTGGGCAGATCTTGTCGCCGGAGAGATCGAAGAGACGGGACGACGCCCGTTTCTGTCAACCGGTATTTCACCTTCGGGCGAGATTCATATCGGCAACGTCCGAGAGGTGTTGACGGCCGACGTCGTCTATCGGGTCCTCGGCGAGCGTCGCGACGATGTGACGTTCAACTACGTCGCCGACGACTACGACCCGCTTCGTCGGGTCTATGATTTCCTCGACAAAGCGACCTACGAACCGCTCGTCGGCCAACCGTTGTCCAACATCCGCTGTCCCTGCGGCGAGCACGACGATTACGCGCAGCACTTTCTGGAACCCTTCCTGGCCGCGCTGGGGCGTCTTCGGGTCGATGTGCAGCTGGAACGTGCCAGCGAGATGTATGTCTCCGGGAGGATGACGCCTTACGTCCTCAAGGCGCTTCAGGGTCGTGACCGGATCGTCGAGATCCTTCATCAGCAGACCGGAAAGCAGTTCGCCGACGGGTGGTCCCCCTTTAATCCGATCTGTGAGACTTGTGGACGGATGGCGGGCACGGAGCTTACCGGTTTCTCGACCTCTGCAGAGACAATCGCCTACCGCTGTCCTTGCGGCAGTGAAGGGGAGCGGCCGATCGCAGGCGGTGGGAAGCTGACCTGGAGAGTCGATTGGCCGGCACGCTGGGCGATGTTCGGCGTCACCGTCGAGCCGTTCGGGAAGGATCACTCGACCCGCGGAGGCTCCTACGACACTGGAGTTCAGATCGTCCGAGACATCTACGGGTTCGAGCCACCGTTTCCGATCCCGTACGAGTGGATCCGACTCAAGGGGGGCGGGGACATGTCCTCCAGTAAGGGCAACGTCCTTTCGGTCGGAAAGATCCTGGAGGTCGTGCCCCCCGAGGTATTGCGTTACATGATCGTGAAGGATCGACCCGGACGTCGAATCAATTTCGATCCCGGGATGGGTATCCTCCGCTGGGTGGACGAGGTCGACGATCCGGAGACTGCGGATCGCGATGAGCGTGCACTTGAACTCTCGCGAGCGGCGGGATTCGAGCCGGTCGGGGTGCCGTTCAAGCATCTGATCGTGGTCGGGCAGGCCGCGGGTTTCGATGTCGACAACGCAGGCGCCATTCTCAGGCGTACCGGTTTCGCCGACGTGGACAACTCCGCGCTAGCGACCCGTCTCGGTTATGCCCAGCGCTGGTTGGATGCGTTCGGTCCCGAGGAGATGCGGTTCGAGGTGCAGAAGGAGCTACCGTCGGCGGTGGCGGATCTCGACGACGATCAGCGGCGATTTCTCGGTGAGCTGGCCGTTCGGCTGACGGATCAACTCGAGGGGGATGGGATTCACGACGTGATCTACGAGGTGGCCGGCGGATTCGAGGGCGTGAAGCCCGGTCGCCTGTTCCAGTCGATCTATGTCGCGTTGCTGGGGAAGGCACGTGGCCCGCGGGCCGGCTGGTTTGTCTCTTTGCTGGGCGTCCCGTTTTGTGTCGATCGGTTTCGCGAGGCCTCGATCGCGCCGGGATCGTAGGTCAGGACGCGTCGCCGCCTGCGATGTGGGGAGATTCCAGGCGACGCTCCGCGTCCTCGGTGACCTGTGAGAGGACGGCTTTCTGGATGCGACACGCCGCCTCCAGGAGTTTCACGGTCTGCGTCGAGTGAGTGGCCAGTTGCTCGGCGAGTACAGCGGACTGTGCGTCTTCGCTGCCCATCTCCTCCTGGACGGCACGGGCCGCTTCTCGCATGATCCGCAGCGCTTCCGATAGCCGGACTCGCTCGTCGGCCTCGACCTCGCGCAGGAGGCAGGCGGTCTCGAGGAGCTCGGGGGTGATCCGGGGCTGGTCCTCCGATCCATTTTCCCAATGGTGGCCGGTCAGGACCCACTCGACGCTCGTGTTGCCGATACGGGCGACCTCGACCAGGCGGCGAGGCTCCGGCACCACGCCGTTTTCGTATTTGTGGATCGCCGATTGGGTGGTGCCCAGCAAACGCGCGATCTCCCACTGACGCATCTCCGCCGTCAATCGGATCTGACGGATCCGGCGTCCCATAGCCTTCTTGTCCAGTTCTCGCATGGTGAACCCGACCCCTCCGGAGCGGCACCCGGCCTCGATCGACCGGGGGACCCCAGGGGTCGAATATAGGGCCGTCGCCGGTCCGGGCAAGGTGGGGGTCTAAGAGGCCTCGCGGGGGACCTGAACCCTACGAAGAATCAGGATTCCAGCCAAAAAGAGGGGAAGCAGGCCGAGGACCGCCAGCCGTTGCTGGCCGGTACCGGAGGCGATGGTGCCGAAGAGCAGGATGACGACGATCGCCCCGACCTTGGTCGCGAGGATGTAGAAACCGAAGAACTCCGATTCACGATTGGCGGGGCTGATGGACGCCATGATCGAGCGAGCGACGGCCTGGGTGCTGCCCATGCCCGACGCGGCGCCGCAGGCCAGGAACCAGAAACCGACCTTGCTCTGAACGACCGCGCCGACGAAGACGATCACCAGCCAGACGAACAGGGTGCCGATGAGGACGCGTTTGCTGCCGACGCGGTCCGCCAGCCACCCGGCTCCGATCGTGCTGGGGACGGCCACCAGGTTCGCCACGATGAAGAGGAGCTGGAGTTCCTGTCCGGTGATGTTGAAGCTGACGGTGGCGAAGATCGCGCTGAATTTGATGACGGCCTCGATCCCGCCGTAGAACACCGTCGCCGCCATGACGAACAGGGCGATGTTTCGATGCTGCCGAACCGCGAGGGTCGTCTGCCAGACCCTGGCGAAGCCGGTCCGCACGAGTCCGGTCCAGCGCTTCGTGGCGACCCTCGAACGCTCCTTGAGGAACAGGAATGTCGGGATGGAGAACACCAGGAAGAAGGCTGCTACGACGAGGAAGGAGAGCCGGTGACCCCGCACCGCATCGGGCACCAGACTGAGGCCGGCCCCGTCGCTTGCGGCTGAAGTCAGGCCACCGCTGAGGAGCGGCAGGCAGACGACCACGGACAGGAGACCGCCGATGAAACCCGTGCCCCAACTCCACGCCGAGATTCGGTTCATGTTCTGCCGGGTCGAGATCTCCGGAAGAAATGCGTTGTAGAAGATGTACCCGCTCTCGAACCCGAATGAGGCGATGACGAACAGCCCGAATGCGAGCCACAGATCGCCGGGGCCCGCCAGTGCGAGCGACGCGGTTGCCAGGACGGTCAGGACCGTCGACCCGATGAGGAACTTCTTCTTGGCTCCGGAGCCGTCGGCGATGGCGCCAAGAACGGGGCCGCTGACGATGACGAGAAGGTAGGAGGTGGCAGCGGCCAGGCTCCACAAGAAGTCGCCATTCTCTGAGTTGGGACCGACGACCGCGATCCGGAAGTAACGTGAGAACGCGATCGTCGAGATCATCGTCGTGAACGACGAATTGGCGAAATCGTAGAAGCAATAACCGACGACCTCTCGTCTGCGCACCCCGGGTGGGGTGGAGATCGTCACCGTTCCCCCCAGCGGAGTTTGCGTCGCAGGACCTGGAAGAACTCGCGGTCGTTGACCCGGACCAGCCGCACCGGTTCCGGCGCGCAGTCGATCAGGAGACGGTCCGTGTCGTTGAGCGGAAAACCGATCTGGCCGTCCAGCGTGGCGTAGACCTGCTCTCCGGAGCTTCGTAGCGATATCTCGACGTCCGCGTTCCCGGGGACGACGAGGGGACGGAACGTCATGCCGTGGGGGCAGATCGGCGTGACAACGAAGGCACTCATACGTGGGTCGAGGATGGGGCCGCCTGCGGAGAGGTTGTAGGCCGTCGACCCGGTCGGTGTCGCGACGATCAGGCCGTCGCTGCTGTACTCCGCGACCCGGCTGCCGTCGACACGAACGTCGATCTGGATCATCCGCGATAGCGCACTCTTGGTGATCACGGCATCGTTGAGGACGATATACTCGCGGGAGATTCCTCCCTCGGGGACGTGTTGGGCCCGCAGGGCCTGACGCTGCTCGATGGTGTAACGGCCTTCCAGCACCTGCTGAACGCCGGAGTCCACCTCTTCGGGCTGCATCTCCGTCAGAAAGCCCAGGCTGCCGAGGTTGATGCCCAGGAGCGGGACCCCCCGACCGCTCACGAGGCGTGCGGCCGCCAGCAGGGTGCCGTCTCCGCCGGCCACGATGCCGAGATCCAGATCGTCGGGAAGGTCATTGGGCAGGAGCCCGTCGTCGCGCCCCATCGCGTGAGCAGTCTGAGACTCGAAGCAGACGGCGATCCCTTCCTGCTCGAGACGTCGGGCGATGTTGTCGACGATCCGCGGGCCATCCGAATCGACCTTGGCCACGAAGAGGACTCGACGAAAACGCGGGCTGGACGTGCCGCTCATGAATCGTCCCCGTCGAGGTTACAGAGCCCTTCGATGACAGACGCTATCGTACTCTCCGCGAGGGAACCCGTGGCGCTTCCTAATCCGATATGGATAAAAAATTCACGATTGCCATCGGTGCCTGCGATCGGAGACCGGCAGAGCCCCCGGACCGACCAACCCGCCGCCCGAACGAATTGGACGATCCGTTCCGTCACGGCCTGGTGCAGAGACGCGTCACGCACGATGCCACCCTTGCCGACCTGGCCCCGTCCAACCTCGAACTGAGGCTTGATCAGGCTGACGATCTCTCCGTCCTCTGTCAGGCAACCGGCCAGGGCCGGGAGTATCCGTTCGATCGAGATGAAGGATACATCCATCACGGCGATCGATGGGGTCTCGGGTAGCTGCCCCGGCTCGAGATGGCGGGCATTGATCCCCTCCATCACGATCACCCGCGGGTCGTTCCGTAGGCTCCAGTCCATCTGCCCGCGTCCGACGTCGATGGCCATCACCGGCTTCGCGCCGGCCTCCAGCAGGACCTGGGTGAATCCACCGGTCGACGAGCCGACATCGACGGCAACACGACCCGTGGCGTCGATCCCGAAGTTCTCCAGGGCACCCATCAGCTTTTCTGCGCCACGGCCGACCCAGCGACGACCCTGGTGGACGGTGAGTTCGACATCGGCGGCGTGTCGCACACCGGGTTTCGACAGTCGCGTCGAGCCCGAGAGCACGCGCCCGGCGAGGATCAGGGCGTGGGCGCGGCTGCGATTCTTCGCGAGGCCCCGTTCGACCAGGATCTCATCGAGACGTCGCTTCTGCGGCGGTTTGGTCGCCATGAATTTCACCGGGATCGATGGAGAGCCAGGTGCGCCAGTGCGTAGAGCGTCTCCGCATGTACGCCGCTCTGTTCCAGATGAGCACGGGCGCGGGCCAGGGAGGCCTCGCCCATCTCTCTCGTGGCGGCCTCGCCGAACATCGCGGGATAAGTCGTCTTGCCGGCCCGAAGATCCTTGCCCGGAGTCTTGCCGAGAGTTTCGGCAGTGGATACCAGGTCCAGGAGATCGTCGGCGATCTGGAAGGTGAGCCCGAGTTCTGCGCCGAAAGCGCGCAGGTCCGCGCAGATCGAATCGTCTGCGCCTGCGAGGATTCCGCCGACCTCGGAGCTGGCTGCAAACAGGGCACCGGTTTTGTGGGAGTGAATCCAGGCCAGCATCGTTTCGTCCGTCGGGCGCTGCTCATGTTCGAGGTCGGCGATCTGTCCACCCACCATCCCGGCGACACCGGCTGCGGTCGCAAGGGTGGTGGACACTCGGGTGCGCCGGCCGGCCAGGTCGTCGCCGGAAGGGAATCGAGAGAGCCACTCGAATGCGAGTGTGTGGAGGGCATCGCCCGTGAGGATGGCGACGGCCTCGCCGAACTTACGGTGAACCGTGGGCTGCCCACGTCGTAGGTCGTCGTCATCCATCGCCGGAAGATCGTCGTGGATCAGCGAGTACGTGTGGATCATCTCGATGGCGGCCGCGACGGGAATGGTTGCTTCCGCCCTTCCGCCGGCCGCCTCGCACGCGGCGAACACCAACGCGGGGCGGATTCGCTTGCCACCCCCAAGAACGGCATACCGCATCGCTTCGGCAATCGTACCCGCAGGCCCCGAGACATCGGGAAGGTTGGAATCCAGATAGCCCTCCACTCGATTCCGACTCTCGTCCAGGAACCGTGAGACCTCCACGTTGCTCATTTCGCGTCCGGGTATTCGATACGCTCGATGGATCGAGCGAGCCCCGTGTCGGGGTTCAATTCGACGAGCGCTCCGCAAAGACGCACGTCGTGCTCCGCCGGCGTGAATCGAACGGGACGTTGGGTAAGGAAGCGTTGAAGGGCTGCATCGCCATCGACGCCGATGATGGAGTCGTATGGCCCCGTCATGCCCAGATCCGTCATGAAGGCGGTTCCGCCGCGAAGGATCCGTGCGTCGGCCGTCGGTACATGGGTGTGGGTGCCGACAACCGCGCCGACACGCCCGTCGAGATACCGGCCGAGCGCCTGTTTCTCGCTGCTGGCCTCCGCATGGAAGTCGACGACGATCCCGTCGCACTCACCGGCTAGATCTTCAAGGATGGCATCCGCCATTCGAAAGGGGTCGTCCAGGTCCGCCATGAACAGTCGCCCCATCAGATTGACCACGCCGAGGCGGAACCCCTGCTCCGATTCGAAGATCGTGGTCCCGCGCCCTGGAGCGGGGTGGGGGTAGTTGGCGGGGCGCAGCAGGTGAGGCAGCTGATCGATCACCTCGAGGATGTCGCGGCGATCCCAGGAGTGGTTGCCGCCCGTAATGACGTCGGCTCCAGACTTGAAGATCTCCTTGGTCGTCGCGGGGGTCATCCCGTTGCCGGCGGCGGCGTTCTCGCCGTTGACCACGACGACATCCGGTTGGTGTCGGTCGCGCAGGTCGCGCAGACCCTTCTTGAGGATGCGACGTCCTGGCTCACCGACCACATCGCCGACAAGAAGAACGCGCACACTACACCGCGAAACGGACCGCGCGACTCTCGCGGATGGCGATGATCTTGATCTGTCCGGGATAGTTGATCTCTTTCTCGACTTCCCCCGCAATCTGCTTGCAGAGGGCGAACGTCTGCTGGTCGGAGCAATTCTTGGCATCGACCAGGACGCGAATCTCCTTGCCGGCCTTGACGGCGTAGGCTCGGTCGACGAACTCGTGACGGGTCGCCAGCTCTTCCAGACGACGCAGTCGCTCGATGAAGACGGCCAGGTTTTCCTTGTGAGCCCCGGGTCGATTGTCGCTCATCCGTTTGGCGGTGCGAACGAGAAGGGCCTCCATGCTTCGTGGCTCGACGTCGCCGTGGAGACTGCGAATCGCATGCACCACGGCCGCATCCTCACCGTGTCGCTCAGCGATATCCGCAGCGGCCAGCAGGGGATGATTGGTCTCCGAGTCATCCACCTGCCCGATTCCGTGCAGCAGTCCAGCGCGTTGGCAGGTGGCCGCATCGGCCGCGATCTCGAGGGCCATGAACCCGGCAATCAACCCGGTCTCGCGACAGTGATGCATCAGATTCTGTCCGTGGGCCGTGTGGTATCGCATCTGACCCAATCGGCTGGCCAGCCGTGGATGGATATCCGAGATCCCCATGCTGTAGGCGGCGTCGTTCCCATGCTCGAGAACCCGCTCGTCGAAGTCCTCGCCGACCTTGGCCACGACCTCTTCGATCCGCGCCGGATGGATGCGGCCATCGGCGACCAGTCGCTCGATCGAGATCCGTGCAACCTCGCGTCGCACGGGATCGAAGGAGGAGATGATGATCGAACGCGGGGTATCGTCCACGATCAGGTCGATTCCCGTCGCCATCTCGAGGGCGCGGATGTTTCGTCCCTCACGACCGATGATTCGACCCTTCATCTCGTCGCTCGGCAGCTCGAAGAAGCTGACCGTCGTTTCGACGACGTCCTGGATATTGACCCGCTGCGACGCCTGGACCATCAGGTTGACGGCTTCGCGTTCCGCGGAACGGCGCGCCTCGTCCTCGGTCTTACGGGCCCGTCGGGCGGCCTCGCTCCGGGCCTCTTCCTCTATCTGTTCGACCAACTCGAGCCGTGCTTCGTCGGCCGACAGGCCGGCGATCCGCTCCAGGGTCGTTTGGCTGTCCTTCTGCTGCGTTTCGGCGAGGGCCAGGAGCCGGGTCCGCTCAGAGTCCTTGGTCTCGATTCGGGCCTGCATTCGCTCGGCATCCTTACGTTGCCGGCCGAGCTCGCTTCCCTCCCGTTCGAGTTTCCGCGTCCGTTGTTCCGACTGGGCCTGTCGCTCCTCCAGCTCGCGTTCCAGTCGATCGAAGTCCTCCTGGCGACTCATCGCCTTTTCCTGGGCTTCGACCTCGATCTCCTTGCGACGTGCCAGGGCCTCCTGTTCCGCTTCACGGAGGAGTTGATCCCGATGTTCGGCGGCGGCAGCCAGGACTCGACGGGCTCTCAGACCCCCGACGACGGCCGCAATGATCCCCGCCAGGCTACCGAGGACAATCGGTGCGACGATGACGAATTCTTGTTGCAAGTTTCGCGGCCCCTACGCCGTGAGGCGGGGAGCGTGGACCGGAGAAAACTGGAACGGGTAAGGAACCCCGCGAGGTCGTGAGGATGGTTTAAGTTGAACCGGGTTCGCCAGGTGGGATTCCAAGAACCGCTTCAGGCTTCCTCTTCCGATGAGAGGCCTGCTCACCACGGTCGCATATCAGATTCCCGATGCGTGAGTGTTGGCTCAAGCTGACCAGTCCTTCACGTGCCCCGCAGGGCCATCCTCAATTTACTCTCTGGTCTGTTTTGCGACCACAAGAGAGATCCAGACTTTCTCCAATACCACACTGCCACCGTCTTCGCGGCTGTGTGTGTGACCCTATTCTGCGAGTGCCTCGTCCAGAAGAGTCACCATCCGGGTCAACCGTCGCTCGTGGTCCTTGTCCGGATTCCCGGACGCCGATCCACCGTCACGGCTGGCTCGGATGTAGTCATCTGCCAAATTCAAGCAGCCGAGAATCGCGATCTTCATCGAGTCCGCGGTCCCGGTCGCCGATGCGACTTCGCGCATCTTTCCGTCCACCAGCCTCGCTAGCTGCAGCAGGTACTCCTCATCCTCGTGACCACGAAGGTGGTACGTCGTCCCGAGAATCGTGACCGGCGTCGCTTTTGCTGGTGGTTCGCTCATTCCCTATCCCTAATTTCAGACGCCGTCCGCAATCGAGTCCGGCTCACGGGACTCTTCCAGTGTCTGACGGATCAACTGCAACAATTCGTGACGTGTCGAACGCCATCCGTCGCTGTCGCCGCCCTGCTCGACTTCCAGGCCCGCGCCGTTGCCATCCAGGGTCTCTTTCAAGAGCCGCAACTCGGCTTCGAGCTGCTGCTTTTCGGCAGCGAGCTTGCTGAGCCGCTTGACGGCCAGCCCGACTCGTTGCTCTAACTGACGGATCGTATCGCTCATATCCACAAGATCTTACAACGATCCGGGACCGGTTGTCTCTAGCCGTCTGCGTCGTCAGTCACCCTGGCGGATCTCGACGCCGAGATTCCGGCCCAGGGCGTCGATCATCGCCCGACGATAGCCGTCGATTTCTTCGTCGGTCAGCGTTCGATCCTCCGGCGACAGGGTGGCCCGCAGCGTGAGGGATGCCTCGCCGGCCGCCAGTGGTGGACCCTGGTAGCGGTCGACGGCGTTGAAGTCCACCGGTGCGGGGGACGGGACGTCGGTCACGGTCAGGAGGAGCCGCTCGTACGACAGGTCCGCCGGAACGACCACCGCCAGGTCACGATGCACGGCAGGGTAGCGAGAGATCCGGCGGTAGCTCACCGTCTCGGTCCGGCCGACATGATCCAGCACCAGCTCGGCGAACAGGATTCCATCGGGCAGATCGTCGCAAAGATCCGGGTGGATATGACCCGCCCAGGCGACGGCTTTACCATCGGGGTCTTTCCAGGTCACGGCCCGACCGGGTTGGTAGGCCGACGGACCACCGGCCACCGGGAGCCGCTTGACGGAGGGCTGTAGGCCTGCGAGAAGTCGCTCGACGAGGCCCTGCAGTTCGGGGAGCGTCACGCAGTCCGTCGGACGCGACCAGTGGCGCGGTCTCGCCGCCCCGGACCACGCCAGACCGAGCCGTAGGGACTCGTGTGGGAAATCGCCCTCGGCCGCATCGTCGGGACGGAGAAAGACCCGCCCGACCTCGAAGAGACGGACGTCCGTCTGCCCCCGTCGGTGGTTCAGCTCGGCGGCCCGCCGAAGAGTCGGGAGGATCGACCGACGCATCTGGGACAGCCAGTCGGCGATCGGGTTTTCGACCTGCATCGGTTTCGGGCTGTCGGGCTCGACCCATGCGGCATCTTCGCCCTGTCCGACCATGGAGTAGCCGAACGCCTCGTGAAAGCCCAGCTGAGAGGTCAGGTCCCGCGCCCGCTCCTCGGTGGCTCGCTCGCTCCGCGAGGGTGGCGCCGGGCGAGCCTCGTCGCCGACGGTGGGGATGTTGTCATAGCCGACGTGACGGGCCACCTCCTCGACGAGATCGGCCTCGACCTCCAGATCGACACGCCAGCTCGGCACGGTAACGTTCCAGACGCCCTCGTCGCCGGGCATCGGGTCGAGTTCCAGGGCCGCGAACGCGGACTGGATGTGGTCCGACTCCGGCGAGAAGCCAAGGAGTCTTGGCAACTCCGATTCACGGAGTGTGCGCGACGGGCGGACGTGAGGAAGTGGGTGTGCATCGATCAATCCGGGTGCCGGCTTCCCACCGGCGAGTTCGCCGAGAAGACGCTGCGCAAGACGTTGCGCACGCAAGACACCCTCGGGGTCCGCCCCGCGTTCGAAGCGGTGGCTTGCATCCGTGTGCATTCCGAGGCGACGCGCCGTGCCTCGGATGGACGAAGGAGCGAACCACGCGGCCTCGATCAGAACCTGTTCGGTGCTCTCGCCTATCTCGCTGTCGGCGCCGCCCATCACACCGGCCAACGCGAGGGGACGTTCGTCGTCGGCAATCATCAGGGTGTTCGCCGTGAGCGCACGCGGTTCGTCATCGAGTGTGGTGAACGGCTCGCCGTCCGTCGCGCAGCGAATCCGAACATGGCCGCCCTTGAGGGTCGCAGCGTCGAAGAAGTGGATGGGATGGCCGGTCTCGAGCAAGACGAGATTGGATGCATCCACGACGTTGTTGATCGAGCGCAATCCGCAGGTGGTCAACCGCTCAACCACCCACGCGGGGGACGGACCGACCTGGACGTTTCGGACCAGGGACGCCGTGTAGCGACGGCAAAGATCCGGCTCGTCGATGGTGACCGCAAATGAGTCGGTGACGGGTGCGCCGTCCGCCGTCGGCGGGTCGATCTCTTCGGCCCGCTCCACGCCAAGTCCGGCGGCGAGCTCACGCGCCAGGCCGACATGACCGAGGCAGTCGGGACGGTTCGCGGGGATGTCGATCTCCAGCGCGACGTCCGTGGCTCCCGCATCGAGGCTGTCAACCGTCAGCCCTCGAGAGGTCAAGAGTTCGGCCACGCGCTCCGGGCCGGCGTCGGTCGGGCAAAGCGCCCGTAGCCATTGGTAGGAGGCGATCATGACGGAAACTGCTGAAGGAAACGGAGATCGTTCTCGACCAACAGCCGGAGATCGTCGATGCTGTGGCGCATCATGGCGATCCGGTCGATCCCGAGACCGAAGGCGAAGCCGGAGACCTTTTCCGGGTCCAGGTTCACCGCACGGAAGACCTCCGGGTGAACCATTCCGGCACCCCCGAGTTCGATCCAGCCGGACCGCTTGCAGATCCTGCATCCCGCGCCGTCGCACATCGTGCACGAGACGTCGTACTCGCAACCGGGCTCGACGAAGGGAAAGTAACCCGGGCGAAGACGCATCCGTGCGTCGTCGCCGAAGAACCGTTTCCAGACCGTCGAGAGGGTTCCCTTGAGATCGGCCATCGAGATGTTCTCGCCGACGACCAACGCTTCGAGTTGGTGGAACATCGGCAGGTGAGTCGCGTCGAGGTCTCTGCGAAAGACCCGTCCCGGACAGACCATACGGATCGGCGGTGGCGTGCGTTGCATCGTCCGAATCTGCACGGGGGACGTGTGGGTGCGTAGCAGGAGGCCCCCGGACAGGTAGAACGTGTCGGTGGCGTCTCGAGCTGGATGATCCGGCGGAAGATTCAGCGCCTGGAAGTTGTGGAAGTCGTCCTCGACCTCCGGTCCGGACTCGATGGTGAAACCGAGATCTCGGAAGATCTGTTCCAACTCCCGTCGGGTGCGGGTGACCGGGTGCAGGGACCCGGGCCACGGGTGGCACGCGGGTAGCGAGATGTCGACGGCTTCGCCGACGATCTTCCGGTCGCTCTCGGCCTTGCGGGCTTGTGCGATCGCGTCGTCCAGGGACGCCTCGACGGTCTTCTTGAGCTGGTTGATGGCCTGACCGAACGCCGGACGTTCGTCCTTGGACAACGCCCCCAGCTGCTTCATCAACGCCTGCAACTCGCCCTTGCGACCGAGAAAGCGAACCCGCACCTCGTCGACGGCCTTCGGGTCGTCGCGAGCCGCGGTCAGTGCCTCGTCGAAGGCCTGCCGGATCCGGTCGAGATTATCCTGCACGGCGACAGGCTCCTAGGAGCCCTGAATCGCCTGCCTGGCCGCCTGGATGACTTGACCGAAGACCTGAGGCTCTTTGACGGCGATGTCCGCGAGAATCTTTCGGTCAAGATCGACGCCTGCAAGCTTCAGTCCGTGCATGAGTCGAGAGTAGGAGAGGTCGTGCTCGCGGGCCGCAGCGTTGATCCGCGCAATCCACAGTCGACGGAATTCACGCTTGCGAACGCGTCGGTCGCGATAGGCGAAACGCAGCGAGCGCTGTACCTGCTCACGGGCGATCCGGTACAGCTTGGATTTCGCGAGATAGTAACCCTTCGCTCGGCGAAGGATCTTCTTGCGCTTCAGTCGTCGCTTGTTGCCTCGTTTGACTCTAGCCATCGCTTCACTCCTTGGCCGTCGGATGGACTTGCATCCGCTCGGCGCGAATCGGCTCTACCGCCTTCCGTAGGGCAGCATGTGCTCGACCTTCCGCTGGTCACACTCGGCGATGACCGTTGGGGTGTCGAGCTTGCGTTTTCGCTTCGTTGTCTTCTTTGTCAGAATATGACTCTTGTAGGCCTTCGAACGTTTGAACTTACCCGATGCCGTGGACCGGAATCGCTTGGCAGCGCCACGATGGGATTTCAGCTTCGGCATCTCGACTCCTCTAACTCGATTTATCCGTCGTTTCGGCACCAGGCTCTTTCCATTCCAGAGCCTGGTCGATGAACGCGTCCAGGGTCGAAGAACCCTGGTCGCCCCCCTTACGCAACCTCACGGCGATGGTCTCGGCCTCCAGTTCTCGATCGCCGAGAACCAACATCACCGGTACCTTGGCCAATTGCGCCTCGCGGATTTTCGCGCCGATTTTCTCATTTCGCAAGTCGGTGCCCGCGCGGAAGCCCCGATCCTTCAATTTCCAGGCAATTGAGGCCGCGTAATCGGCGGTCCGGTCGGTGATGGCCAGCACGCGAACCTGCTCGGGAGCCAACCAGAAGGGGAATGCCCCTCCACAGTGCTCGATGAGGATCCCCAGAAACCGCTCCAGCGAGCCGAGCATCGCGCGATGGATCATCACCGGTCGTTGCAACTTGTCGTCGGCATCGTGGTAGCCCAGATCGAACCGATCCGGGAGCACGTAGTCGAGTTGGATCGTGCCCAACTGATGCTCGCGCGCGAGCGCATCCTTGACGGTGAAGTCGATCTTCGGGCCGTAGAACGCACCGTCCCCCTCGATCACCTCGAAGGGGTGCTCCTGGGCCTCGAGGGCCTGCTGCAGTGCGGCCTCCGAGCGGTCCCAGATGGCGTCGTCTCCCGCCTTCTTTTCGGGTCGTGTCGCCAGGCGAATCGACGTCTCGAAACCGAACATCCCGTAACACTCCAGGATCATGCGCGTCACCATCGCCACTTCTTCCTGGATCTGATCCTGGGTGCAGAAGTGGTGAGCGTCGTCCTGGGCGAAAGTCCGCACCCGAGTCAGGCCGGATGTCGCTCCGGAAAGCTCGTATCGATGGAGTCGGCCGAAGTCGGCGAAGCGGATCGGCAGGTCCCGGTAGGAGTGTCGCTTCTCTGCGAACATCAGGCAATGCGATGGGCAATTCATCGGTTTGACCGCGTACTCACGCTCATCCACTTCGGTGAAGTACATGTTGTCGCGGTAGTGCTCGTAGTGCCCGGACGTCTTCCAGAGTGACGCGTCGAAGATCTGCGGCGTCACGACCTCGTCGTACCCGTAGCGCCGGTAGAGGCCACGGACGTAGTCGATGAGGCCGTTGTAGACCGTCGCGCCACGGGGGTGGAAAAACGGGCTGGCAGGGGCCTCGGGATGGAACGAGAACAGGTCCAGCTCTTTGCCGAGTTTTCGATGGTCGCGTCGCCTGGCCTCTTCCAGTCGGTGCAGATGGGACGCCAACTCCTTCTTCGAGAAGAAAGCGGTCCCGTAGATCCGCTGAAGCATCTTCTCTTTCTCGCTGCCGAGCCAATAAGCGCCGGCGACAGAGAGAAGCTTGAACACGCCCAGGCGGCCGGTCGAGGGCACATGGGGCCCTCGGCAGAAATCCGTCCATTCACCCTGCTTGTAGATCGAGACCTGCTCGCCGCCCTTGGTGGTCGCGAAGTAGATCTTGTACGGCTCTTGCTCTTTCTCGAAGAACTGGATCGCCTCGTCTCGGGGCAGATCGACTCGCTCGATGGGCAGGTCTCGCTGGATGATCTCCGCGACCCGCTTCTCGATCTTCTCGAGATCGGTCTCGGTGAACGACTCCTCGCGGTCGAAGTCATAGTAGAAGCCGTTCTCGATGACCGGTCCCTGGCCAATCTTGGTCCCCGGGAACAGCTCCTGGACCGCCTGAGCCGTTGCGTGGGCCGTCGAGTGCCGCAGGACTCCAAGGGCCTCTTCGTCCCGAGCGGTGAGGATCTCGACCCGCGCGTCGTCCTGGATCGGACGGGTCAGATCGTAGAGATCCCCGTCCACCCGGGCGACGACGGCCGCCTTGCCGAGGCGGGGGCCGATCGAATTGGCCAGTTCCAGGGCCGTGCCCCCACGGGGGAGCGGCCGGACGGACCCGTCCGGCAGCGTGATCTGGATTTCGTCTGAATTCTGGGACACCGGAGACCCCACCTGCTACGCCGGACCGCCGTATTTGGTAGGCGCGGGCGGTTTCGAACCGCCGACCTCTGCCATGTCAAGGCAGCGCTCTCCCACTGAGCTACGCGCCTGAACCGAGCCATTCTGCGGACGCGGGACCCGTCTCTGATTCGAGGCCCGCGGAAAGTAGCACAGGCCCCAAACCGAGTCAATAAAAGGAGTTCCGAGCGACGTTGGGGTTCAAACGGGTTGAATTCCAGGGCCCCATTCGGATACCATCCCGTCCCGTCAACACCGACCCGTAGGGCCGACCCCGTGTGGTCTGTCCGGAGTGACGGTCACCCCAGAGGTGGATGCTTGGACCCGCAGACAGCCGCCCATGGCGACGCCCCGCGCTGGCCGCGGGTCGCCCGCAACCCATCGCGCCCGCAAACACCGATGGATGTCCTTGGACATCGGGTCGGCGGGGGAGAACTGACTCTGATCGCCGGGCCGTGTGCCGTCGAGAGCGAAGAGCAGCTCATGCCCCTGGCGCGCTCGCTGAAGGCGGCGGGGGTTCAGTGGATTCGCGGAGGCGCCTACAAGCCAAGAACCAGCCCCTACGAGTTCCAGGGGCTCGGGGTCGAGGGGTTGCGGCTCCTGGCGACCGCCCGAGACGAGTTCGGACTGGCGGTCGTCAGCGAGGCGGTCGACGAGACCTCTCTGGCGCGGGTCGAAGAGTGGGCGGACGTGATTCAGATCGGCGCGCGGAACATGCACAACTTCGAGCTGCTCAAGCGGGCCGGCCGGACGCGCAAGCCGATCTTCCTGAAGCGAGGCTTCTCGGCGCAGATGGAAGATCTTCTCTGGGCGGCGGAGTACATCGCCAATGCGGGAAATCCGGACATCCTTCTTTGTGAGCGGGGGATCCGCACGTTCTCGGACCATAGCCGTTTCACGTTGGATCTCTCGATCGTGCCACGGCTTCTCGCCGCCAGTCGTCTCCCCGTTTTTGTCGACCCCAGTCATGCCTGCGGTCGACGCGAAGACATCCATGCGCTGGCACGTGCCGCCGTGGCGGTCGGCGCCGACGGCGTCATGCTGGAAGTTCACCCCGATCCCGAGTCCGCCCGGAGCGACGGGCCTCAATCGCTGAGCCCAGATGAGTTCTTCGGAATCGCTTCGGATCTTCGTCATGTTCACGCGGCCCTCCGTAGTGGGGAAGAGGTCGCCACATGACCCGGTTCACGGTCGGCGAACTCGATGTCACGATGCTGGATGCCGGACACGTTCTGCTCGACGGTGGCGCGATGTTCGGCGTCGTTCCGAAGGTGCTCTGGGAGAGGGAGAGATCGCCGGACGACAAGAACCGGATCACTCTGGCACTGAATCTGATGCTGATCGACGATGGGAAGCAGAAAATCCTCGTCGACACGGGCGCCGGGGACAAGGCGAAAGAGAAGACAAGGTCGATCTACGGACTTTCCGGTCTGGGTGCCTCGGATCTTCTGGCCCCCGTGGGTCTTCGCCCCGACGATATCGACCTCGTGATCAACACGCACCTGCATTTCGATCACGCGGGTGGCAATACCGCCTTCGATAGCAGCGGGGAGTTGGTGCCCGCCTTTTCGAATGCACGATACGTCGTCCAGCAACGCGAGATCGATGCCGTACGCTGGGATCACCCGCGAATGAAGACGGCGTACGTCCAGGATGACTTCCGCACGCTGCTTGACGATCCCGACCGACTCCAGGTCGTCGAAGGGCCTCACGATCTGGGGAATGGAATCGAACTCGTTCCGGCGCCGGGGCACACCCAGGGCAGCCAGCGAGTGGATCTCCGCGAAGGCAACGCGCGTTGGTCCTATGTCGCGGACCTGATTCCCACTGCCAGCCATCTCCGCCCCAACTACGTCATGTCATTCGATGTGGAGCCGTTGATCACGATCGAAACCAAGATGGCGCTGGTCGCAGAGGCCGCACGAGAGAACTGGAAAATCATTTTCGAGCACGATACGGATTACACCGTCATCACGCTTGAGGAAACCGCCAATGGCGTGCGGCCGCTGCCGGTCGATCTGGAGTCCTGATTCGTGGAAGCGAAACTCGCACTGGAAGACGGACGGATATTTCGCGGGCGGGCGTTCGGTGCCGTGGGTGAAGTGACCGGTGAAATCGTATTCAACACCTCGATGACGGGCTATCAGGAGGTGCTGACCGACCCGTCGTATCACGGGCAGATCGTCGCCATGACCTGTCCCGAGATCGGCAACTACGGCACCAACGTCCAGGATCAAGAGTCCGACGACGCCCATGTCGAAGGATTCGTGGTTCGAGAAGTTTCCGTCCTGCCTTCGAACTGGCGGGCCAATCAGGGTCTGCCCCAGTACCTCCGTGAACGCGGGATTCCCGGCATCAGCGAGATCGATACCCGTGCACTGACACGACACATCCGCAGTCGCGGTGCGATGCGTGCGGTCCTGTCCTCGGTGGTTCGTGACGAAGCCTCGCTGGTCAAGCGTGCACAGGAGTCGCCGCATCTTCACGATCAGGATCTGGTCCAGGACGTGACCTGCGATCGGGTGGTCGATTGGGCGGAGCCCAGGCCGACCCGCTGGCGAACGGCACTCGACGACGGCGGGGTCCGCCGACGCTGTGTCGCGTTCGACTTCGGCATCAAACGGAACATCCTGCGTCTGCTCCACGAGCACGGGTTTGACGTGTCGGTGGTTCCCGCATCCACGAGTCACGAGGATGTGCTCGGACTGAAACCCGACGTTCTATTTCTCTCGAACGGGCCGGGCGATCCGGCGGTACCCGACTACGCGATCCGCACGGTAAGTGAGTTGATCGGCAAGGTCCCGCTGTTCGGAATCTGTCTGGGGCACCAAATCGCGGCGCTGGCCATGGGGGCGACGACGTTCAAGCTGAAGTTTGGACATCGCGGTGCGAACCACCCGGTTCAGGATCTGAGGACCGGTCGCGTCGCGGTGACCTCTCAGAATCATGGGTATGCGGTGGACCCCGATTCGCTTCCAAAGGATGTCGAGGTGACGCACATCAACCTGAATGATCAGACATGTGAGGGGTATCGGTCCGAAGAACGACGCGTGTTCGCGGTGCAGTATCACCCCGAATCCTCACCGGGTCCTCACGATTCCATTGACCTGTTCGGAGAATTCCGGGCGATGGTTTCCGGCGGCTGAACCCGCAACGAAGGGAAAGGAAACGATGACCGACTGGAAGTCTTCACTGCGGTCCGATCCGATGCCGTGGTTGCTGGAAACGGCGTGTGCGCCGATCCGCTACCGAGTCTTGACCGAGCTCATGGAGTTGGGCCGGGACGATCCGGAAGTTCAAAAGGTTCGTCTGGAGGTGCAGGACTACGCTCCTGCGCTGCAATTGCAACGGGTCCAGCGCAAGGACGGCAGCTGGGGTGGACACGTTTCGGCAGGGGATCCACGCAAGTACCAGGCGTCCATCGAGAATTCGTTGTACCGGCTCTACGAATACGGCTGGGATCGGGAGAGCAAGCCGGTCAAGGCCGCGGCGAAGACGTTGCGCACGTTCCTGACCAAGAAAAAGGACCTGAAGTTCTTCGAGTTCAGCAAGCTCGTCAAGGCGGACGAAAAGCGGAATCGATACTACCGCTGGTTTCTTCGGATCCTGTCGATCGAACTGCTGGTGCGCGGAGGCTACCTCGACAGCAAGAACCAGCACCTGGTCATGGAGATGCTGGATCGAACCTCGGCTTTTGTCGACAGCCCGGTATCCCGCAACCCGGTGGAAGAGATCGGCGCGGCGATCCCGCTCATCCGTCCGCAGGCCTGGCAGGACGGCTACACGTTCATGCCGGATATCTACCTGTTGCGCATGTTCGCGTTCTCGCCGTGGCTACTCAACAGTCAGGCCGCACGGATGCGGCTGAAGAAGATCTTCGATTACGTCGTCTCTCCGACCTATCAGGATCTGGCGCCCGAACTCGGCCTGGTCCGCACCGACAAGGGGTCCTTCGCAAGATCGCATGGTCTCGCGGTGTTGCCGGCCGAGCACTACCTGAAGAAGGGTCACCTCGACGAGCTCATGATCTTGCTCGAGATCTTCTCGCGGCTGGGGCTGATCAATCGCTACCCGATCCTGATGTCCCAGTTCGAGTGGCTGGTCTCCCAGCAGGGCAAGGATGGACACTGGAACTTCTCGACGAAGCTGATCAATGACTCCAGTCGTTGGACCCAACTGCTTCGCGTGGAGAAGGACTGGCGCAGCCCGAACCGGAAAGAGGCGGACATGACCTTCCGCATGCTGCTGATCATGAAGAACCAGTGGGAACGTCAGGTCACAATGCTCGGTCGTCGCGACGACGGTTATCCGATCTGATCGACTACCGCCGGTCGCAAGGTCTTCAACGCATCGCCGATCCGCTCGCAATGAACGCAGTGGATATCCGATGGCGGCGAGCCGCCTGTGGAGACCGCAGGTAGGATCGCCTGTCGGAAACCCATGCGTGCGGCCTCTTTCAAGCGCAGTTCAACCTGCGGAACGTCGCGAAGTTCGCCCGTGAGCCCGATCTCACCGAAGAGAACCGCGTCATCCGGAAGCGGACGATCCGAGACGCTGGAGACGAGGGCGGCGGCGACCGCCAGGTCGCTGGCTGGGTCCTTGAGGCTAAGTCCACCCGTTACGTTGACGAAGACATCGCGATCGGACAGCGAGATTCTGGCGGATCGCTCCAGGACCGCCAGGATCATGGCAAGTCGTCCGGCGTCTACGCCTAGCGCAGTTCGACGTGGCAGGCCGGGGCGCGCCTCACCGACGAGCGCCTGAACCTCGACGAGGAGCGCTCGCTGCCCCTCGACGGCCGCCATGACCACGGAGCCGGCCGTCCCGGTCGTGCGCTCGGAAAGAAATCGCTCGCTTGGATTGGAGACCTCCGCCAGACCCGAAGCCGCCATCCGATAGACACCCAGTTCGTCGGTAGGACCGAAACGGTTCTTGAGGCCACGGAGCAGACGATGCTCGCGGCGGCGATCACCCTCGAACTGTAGGACGCAATCGACGAGGTGCTCCAGGGTGCGGGGGCCGGCGATCGCTCCGTCCTTCGTCACGTGACCGACGAGCACCAGGACGTGACCCCGTTCCTTCGCGTTGTCGACCAGGCGTCCGGCAGAGTGGCGAACCTGTTGAACGGATCCGGGAATCCCGCTGCTCTCCGCCGAGCGCAGGGTCTGAATCGAATCGGCGATGACGACCGTCGGGTGCACCTGCCCGATGGCTACTTCGATCGCCTCGACACGGCTCTCGCACATCACGTGTAGATCGGCAGAGCTGACCCCCAGGCGTTGCCCGCGCAGGCGAATCTGAGAGATCGACTCCTCGCCGGACGCGTAGAGGACCGGCAGGCCTCTTCTAGAGAGAGCCGCAGCAGCCTGCAACAGCAACGTGCTCTTGCCGATACCGGGCTCTCCGCCCACCAGAACTGCGGAGCCCCGGACCAATCCGCCACCCAGAACGCGATCGAACTCGTCGAGTCCGGTCGGGATTCGATCCTCGACAGGAGTGTCGATCTCGGTGAAGGCCTGGGTGACGACGTTGTCGACGGTCGAATCGGGAGAGGTGGAGTCCATCGATTCCCGAATCGTGTCCCACGAGTCGCACTCGGGACACCGACCCAGCCACTTTGCGGTCCGGTACGAACAAGATTCGCAAACGAAACCCGGACGCCGCGGCATGTCAGAACTCCCGATACTCGGGATTCACGAATCTCGTGAACTGGCGAATGAAGTTCAGATGCACGGTGCCCGTGGGCCCGTTGCGTTGCTTGCCGATGATCAGCTCAGCCTTGCCCTCGAGGTTGGGGTCCTCCTTGTTGTAGACCTCCTCGCGGAAAAGAAACATCACGACGTCGGCGTCCTGCTCGATGGCACCGGACTCGCGCAGGTCGGAGAGTTGCGGTCGATGATCGCCGCTGCGTTGTTCCGGCGCGCGGGATAACTGCGACAACGCAAGCATCGGCGTGTTCAGTTCCTTCGCCAGCTCCTTGAGCGATCGGGAGATGTCCGAGATTTCCTGCTGTCGGCTGGTGTACCTACCGCTGCCCTGCATGAGCTGCAGGTAGTCGACGACGATCATGTCGAGGCCGTGCTCTCGCGCAAGGCGGCGGGACTTGGCTCGCATCTCCATGATCGAGACACCGGGGCTGTCGTCGATGAAGATCGGCAATTCCGAAAGGCGTCCGTAAACGCTGATCAGTTTCTGCCATTGAACTTCGTTGATCCGACCCGTTCGAAGACGATGCGCATCGATCTGCCCCTCCGAACAGAGCATTCGCAGGAACAGCTGTTGGTGGGACATCTCGAGGGAGAAGATCCCGACCCGCTTGCCGTGCTGGGTCGCCGCGTGGAGGGCCATGTTGATGGCCAGGGCGGTCTTTCCCATCGATGGGCGGGCGGCGAGGATGACCAGATCCGAATTCTGTAGACCCGAGGTCATCTCATCAAGCTGGGGGTATCCGGTCGCCACGCCGGTGATCAACTCTTGTCGTTCGGTCAGCTCCTCGATCCATCGCAGGCTCTCTTCGGCCGCGACGCGGAGCGGCACAAAGCCGCTACCAAGACGGTTCTCCGAGACCTGGAAGATCGCCTTCTCTGCCTCGTCGACCAGCTCGTCGGTTGTGGCTGTCGGTTGGACGGCAGAGCTGAGGATCGCCTGCGTGGTGCGAATGAGATCGCGCAGGACGGATTTCTCACGAACGATCCGCGCGTAGTGTTCGACGTGGGCGGAGCGCGGGATGCCGTCCATCAGCGACGCGAGGTAGGCCGGGCCTCCACACTCCTGCAGTTCCTGTCGACGCTCCAGTTCGTCCTTCAGGACAACGATGTCCGGCGCCGAGCCGGCTTCGATCATCGTCTCGAGGGCGCTGAAGATCTTCTGGTGACGAAGTGAGTAGAACGAAGCGCCGCTGATCAGTTCGCGGGCCTTGTCGTACTGGGCGGCGTCCAGCAGGATCGCGCCGAGTAGCGACCGCTCCGCTTCATCGGCATGCGGTAGAGTCTCGACGACGCTTGACGGGGACATAACCGACGACTCACCCGAAGAAGATTGTTGGACAGAATGACCGCGAAGGGAGGCATCGTATCACAGCGCCGAGGCGGCGATGTGCCGCAAAGGGTCCTCGGTGTTAACCTCTTTGACGCTGAGAATTTTGAGAGGGTGTGACTGTGAGAATTCGATGGTGGGTCGGAGTTACGGTATTTCTCTTGATGGTGAGCGGCCCGCTGTTCAGCGCGGACGCGCCTTCGAAGGTCGTCGTGATCGGCTTCGATGGTGCCGACGCCGCGCTGGTTGAGCAATGGATGGATGCCGGAGAACTCCCCAACCTCGCCCGCCTGCGAGACGAGGGCAGCTACTCCCCGTTACTTCCCACCAATCCACCACAGACACCGGTCTCCTGGTCGTCGTTCGCGACCGGTCTCGATCCGGGTGGAACTGCGATCTTCGATTTTCTCAAGCGAAATCCCGATGACTACCTGCCGGACTTCGCGATGAACAGCGAGACAAGAAAGACGTTTCTCTTTGGCGAAGACAACGCGCTCTATCTCGGCGCCATGGGGGGCGTCGCTGTCGCGATATTGGTTCTCATCGTTGCGATGCTGCTGCGTAAACGAAAGATGGGCCTCGTCGTTGCGGTCGTCCTAGGTGTCGCTGCGGGGATCGGGCTGGGTGCCGTGTCGCGGACCTACCTACCCAGGGAGGTCCCGACGGCGATCAACAATCGACAGGGCGACACGTTCTGGAAGCTGGCGTCCGATGCGGGCAAGCGAGCCACGATCATCCGTGTCCCGGCTACGTTTCCCGCCGATCCTCTCGACGATGGGGCGATGCTCTCAGGTCTCGGTGTTCCGGATATGCGCGGTCGCATCGGGACGCCCTCGTTTTACACCTCCGATCGTCGCTACGACCCCGGTGATAACGAGTTCAGTCTCGAGTTGATCGCGTTACCCGCCCGAAGAGGATCGATCGAGACGCGGTTGGTGGGACCGCTGAACAAGCCGTTCTACGAGTACGAGGTGGACCGCATGACGGCCGCGGCGTCTCCCGAGGAATTGTCGGACGCCCGTCGGGACGCGCGGCTCGAGTTGGACGATAGGGGAATCAAGAGTCGTCTGGACCTACCGCTAACCATCGAGGCCACGGATTCGACGGTCACGGTGGAACTGGGCGGTAGACGGGAGACGCTGCAGGTCGGCGAGTGGAGTGAATGGTTCGAGCTGGACTTTCCCGTCAATGCGCTGGTGGATCGGTTGTCGCCGTTGACGGGTCTTGGAAAATTCAAGCTGCTCCAGCTCGAACCGGAGTTGGAGCTGTACTTCAGCCCATTGAACTTTCATCCGGACTGTCACGCGATCGAGTTTGCGTCTCCGCCGTCCTTCTCGGAGGATTTGCACGACCGCTACGGTCTCTACAAGACGATCGGTTGGGCCCTGGACACCTGGTCGTTGCCTTCGGGTTTCGGGGACGAGGCGTTGTTCCTCGAGGATATGGAGCAGACGGTTACACAGTACGAAAAGATGATGGAAGGCATGTTGGCCAGCCGTGATCAGGATCTCTACGTGCAGATCTTCAACTTCACGGACCGGATCGGTCATCTCTTCTGGCAGTTCATGGATCCCGGCCACCCGTTGTTCGACCCGGTTCGTTCGGAGCGATGGCGCGGTGAGATGTTGAAGGCTTACAAGCGGATGGACGACATCGTCGGGCGTGCCCGGGAGCTGGCCGGCGACGAGGCGCTGTTCATCGTCTGCTCGGATCACGGCTTCTCCACGTTTCGTCGTGGCGTGAACTACAACAACTGGCTCGTCGATCAGGGGCTGCTCGTTCTCAAGGATCAGCCGACGGACAAGGCGACGCTGGAGAAGCTCTTCGAGACCCGCGACCTCTTTACACATGTCGACTGGGATCAGACGAAGGCCTACGCGCTGGGGTTGGGGAGTATCTACATCAATCGCGTGGGTCGCGAGAGGAACGGGACGGTCCTCCCCGGGCCGGAATACGACGCGGTCGTCCAGCAAATCAAGGAGGGTCTGGAGGGCCTCGTCGACGAGGCCACAGGCCTGAAACCCGTCGCAAACGTCTGGACGCGCGAGGAGATGTATGGCGATTTCGATCCCCGTCTGATTCCCGATCTGCGGGTGAGCAACACTGAGGGCTACCGGGTGTCGTGGCAGACAAGCCTGGGTGGTTTCGGCGCCGAACTGATCGAGGACAACACCAAGGCCTGGTCGGGAGATCACTGCTCGCTGGAGCCGGAGTTGGTCCAGGGGATTCTCTTTTCGAATCGTCCGCTTCGGCTCGATTCACCCACCATGGTGGATCTGATGCCGACGATCCTGGAAGCCCTGGGAGTTGCCGCGCCGGCCAACATCGACGGCGAGTCGATGTTGTAACGATGGGGCCCCGAGTTGCGGCGTTGCTCATCGGTGTCTGGCTGGGAGTCCTCCCGGTGGTCGTCGACGCATCCTCGGATTCGACCGCCCGACTCGAGCAGCTACGTCAGCAGATCCAACGCCTGGAACTGGAGCTCGAGCGTCTCAAGCGCGACGAGCGGGGCATCCTGGGCAAATTGGAGCGACTGAGCGCAGAGATACAGCTCCGCGAAGTCGAACAGCAGGCGGTCAAGCTCGAGGTTGACTCGGTTCGGGAATCGATCGCCGGGCAGTCGGCGTCGTTGGCAACGCTTCGCGAGGCCCAGGAACAACGTCGAACGTACCTCCAGTTTCGGCTTCGCGAACAATACAAGGCCGGCGAGAACCACTGGCTGCGAAGACACCTGGACGACAGCGGTTCGTCCACCGGCGGCGAGGGCATCCGCTACGCATCGTTCCTCAGCTCCCGCGATGCGCGAATCCTCAGCGAGTATCGAGAGTCCGAAGCCACGATCGAGGTCGAGCGCAAGAAGCTGTTGGGTCAGGAGCAGGAACTCGGTCGCGTGTCCAGCGAACTGGTCAACGCGCGCAAGCGTCTGCGCAACGCCCGCTCGCTTCATACGACGCGCCTCGAGTCGATTCGCACCGATAGTCGACGACGTGAAACGGCCCTCGCGGAACTGCGCACGGCGGCGGACGATCTTGGAGACTGGGTGGGAGGCTTTCAGGAGCAGGGGCGCCGGCCTGCCGGGGCTGCCGGGCTGGACGTCCGAAAGTTCAAGGGGCTGCTGGACTGGCCGGGACGCGGCAAGGTCAGCTCCGGGTTCGGAACCCAGATCCATCCGCGATTCAAGACCCGCGTCCCGCATCCCGGGTTGGATATCGAGGGGAGTTTCGGCAGCCCGATCCATTCCGTCTTCGAAGGCGAGGTGGTCTTCGCCGCATGGATGCGTGGGTACGGCCTCACGGCGATCGTCGATCATGGTAGCGAGGTCCTCTCGATCTACGCCCATGCCTCGGCGTTGCTGGTCGAGTCCGGGGAACGTGTCGATGCGGGACAGCGAATCGGCCTCGTGGGGGACAGCGGCTCGTTGCGAGGCAGTTTTCTCTATTTCGAGCTTCGCGAGGTGGGAAAGCCGGTGGATCCCGCCCGTTGGTTGCGTCCCCGATAAAGCACGCTTGCATCGTCGGTTGGGCGGGGGTAGCTTGAACCTCCAAGGGAGTTTTTCATGCGACCAGGCCGGGTGACACTATTGAGCGTTTCCACATTGTTGACGCTCGTGCTCGTCGGCGGCGGGTTCTTCCTTCAGGTCGGAGCCGGCGAGTCCTCGTATCGTCAGGCCGTACTGTTCGCGGAAGTCCTCTCGTTGGTCATGGAAAATTACGTCGATCCTCTGGATTCCGACGAGGCCCTCCGCGGAGCGTACGAGGGCATGCTCTCGGGTCTGGATCCCCAGGGCGCATTTCTCTCGGCGGAAGAGGTGGAAGCCTGGAAGGCCACCACTATGGGGGATGCCGACCCGGGATTCACGCTCCTCAAGTCCGGACGCAGCATGCAAGTCGTCGCTTTGCGCGCCGAATCCGCAGCAGCGGAGGCCGGCATCGAACTCGGCGACCAGCTACGTAGCATCGATGGCCTGCCGGTCCGGAACCTGTCCCTGGCCCAGGCGCGTCGCGCGCTCTCGGGCGAGAGCGGGACGGATGTCGTGGTCGAGATCGTCGATCCCGGTGAGGGCTTCCAGCGCAACGAGCTTGTGCTGCAACGGCGTATTCCCAGCGAGCCCGCCTATCGCGTCGAGGTCGTGGAAGGCATCGCCGTTCTAGAGATCGACGACCTCTCCAGGATCGATATGAAGCAGTTGGCCGACGAACTCGGTAACGTGGGTTCCCGTGGTGTCTCCGAGCTGCTTGTCGATCTGCGAAACGTCGCCGAGGACGTCACCCGTGACGTCGCGGTTGTCGGTCGCTGGTTCGGCAAGAAGACTCTCCTGCGTCTTCGCGAACCCTCCGGGCGTCAACTCGAAACCGTCCAGGGGACACGAGGTCCGGCCATCTGGGAGGGGCGCGTTGCGGTGCTCGTCAATTCGGCAACGGCCGGTGCGGCCGAAGCGTTCACGGTCCTCCTGCGAGACTACGCGGAGGCCACGGTCTACGGCGAGAAGACATATGGACTTGGGTCCGAGGCGCGACTGTTCGAGCTGGAGTCCGGTGTCGGACTGCTGGTCTCTGCGGCGGTCTGGGAGACCGAGGCCGGGTCCCGCTGGTACGAGAGCGGGGTGCGCCCGGACGTTGAGGTCTCCGGTGAAGGCGAGAACTACATCGGCATCCAGGGCGACCAGCTTCAACAGGTCCTGAATCGGATCAAGGAAGACGCGAACGCCGACGACCCGCCGGCCTGAATCGCGCAGTGACCCATTCGCCCCTCGCGTGGCTGGCCGGCATCGACGATCAGCTCCGACACGGCGTCCGTCTCGACGGTCCAGACCGCGAACGGTTCCAGGATCTTGTTCGTGACGCTTCGTTGCGCTCCGCGTTCGAGGCGTTGCGTGAGGACGACCAGCCCGGTCGTCGATCCACGCTTCGCGCGCTACTGATCGCGGCGATCCGCGATGGATGCGAAGAGCCCTTCTTGGTTCGCGAGCGTTCGATCGTTGAGACCGCGGCCCCGAAGCTTGACGTCGAGAGTTGCATGCTGCTTCCCGCGGCATCGGAGGCGCGCACGCGTGGGCTGCGGGATTGGTCTCGGCTTTACCGAGACCTCGAACCGATCATCCATGATCGATTCCAGTGGATCGACCAGCGTTGTCGCGACTGGGGACTGGCGGGTCGTCAGGCCGCGTTCGCCCATGTCGAGGGTCCCGCCGACGCCCTTCCGCTGGAACACTACGAACGGGAGATGCTGGAGCCCCTCGATGATCGGGTCCAGGCCTGTCTGAGGGATCGGCAGAATCTCCGCTGGCCCGGTCACCTGGTCGAACGTCTGCCATCGTCTGCGATCGACCGTGGCGTCGATCGCTGGCATGGGTTCGGGCCGGCCGCAGGTCCATCACGGTTTGGAGGGCCGACCGGCCTGCGCGACTCGTTGGGTTCCATCGGCGTGGCCCGACGCGATCGATTCGTCCGAGAGGAGGTCGGTGTGGCCGAGGCGCGCTGGGGCGACCCCGCGTTTCGGCAAGGCGCCCGCACGCTTCACGCGCGACTGGCCATCAATCCGGATTGGCTTGCCGAGTACGGAATCCGGGTCGATCGCTCACTGGCCGACGGACTGCTGATGGGCGAGCTGCTGGCGCCCCGTATCGCCTGGGCCTACGTTTCGGGGGAACGGGACGAGGCATGGAAACGGGCAACCGGGGAGGACGCCACCATCGCGGACCGCATGACCATGGACGGGATCGAGTCCCCGGGGCTATCGCTCCTCCGGGGGATGGCATATGGCCTCCTGCTGGAGGAGAGGCTGCTGAGTCGATTCGGCTGGGGCTGGTACCGGTCTCCTGCCGGAATCCGTTGGTTGAAAGAGATCTGGGACGGCGAACGGGGGCAGTCGGCAGAACGCATGGCCGCAGACGCGGGCATCGGTACAATAGATGGGACCCCGATTCTCGATCGGAGTCTGCAGTCCCTCGATATCGAGGTTCGAAGACGGATGGAGACTTCATGAACGATTCGCTTCCCTCTATTCGACGGTTCCGTGCCGTGGCTCTGGCTCTCGTGATCGGCAGCCTGGCGCTCTCGCTCGCCGGCTGGACCTCCGCTCAGGCTTCCGGGCCGGACGCGCGGACCCCGAAGACCGAAACGGAGCAGCGAGGTGACGCCTACGCACACCTGATGCGGGCGGTATTCGCCGCCCGTAGCGGGGACACTCGAAAGGCGGCCCACGAGATTCGGTCCGCGATCGCCGCGCAACCCGACGAGGTGGGTGTCCACGTCCAGGGTGCCGAACTCATGCTCTGGATGGGACGCCGCCAGGACGCGGAAGAGTTGGCCCGCGTTGCGCTCGAGATGGATGGAGAATCCGCAGAGACGCTTCTGTTCCTTGGTGACTTTCATGCGATGCAAGCCCTCGGCGGGTCGCGACCGGATCCGGAGAGCCGTCGCAAGGCCCTGGCTTTCTACAGTAAATTGATCGAGCGTGATCTCGATGACGACGACGTCCTCCGCCGCACTGCCGGGCTGCATCTCCAGGCCGGCGAGGTCGAGGGCGCCATCGCGACCTTCGATCGACTCCTGGCCCGACGACCGGGCGATCGTAGTGCGACCATCTCCCTGGTTCGGCTCTACCTGGATGACGCACGCGAACCGGAGGCGTTGCGGACATCGTTAAACTACCTGGCCAGTTATCCCGACGACGTGGGGCTCCTGCAGTTGGCCGCCCAGCTCTCCAGCAAGCTGTCTGCCTGGAGCGATGTGGTGGAGATCCTCGGGGCCGGCGCCCTCTCGGAAAAGCGGGCGTCGCTCTCGCATGCCCTTTACGGCGAAGCGCTGCTCAAGCTCGGTCGTGACGCGGAGGGAACGGCGGCTCTGGAGCTTGCGGTGAAGGCCCGCCCCGGAGACTCGGGGCTACGCTACAACCTGGCGCGGATGTACCGCGAGATGGGTCGTCTGGGAGACGCCGCGGACGAGGCCCGCGAGCTGGCTGCAGAGATTCAGGCCGAGCCGGACGCACAGGTCCTCCTGGGTGAGATCTTGACCGATCAGGGTGATATGGAAGGAGCCATCCGAGCGTTCTCCACGGGGCTGGAGTTGGTCGTCGCCGACGATCGCCCGGAGGAGTCCGGCTACCGCGACGCGATCCGACGACGGATCGTCCGATTGCTCTTGGCCCGTGAGGATCTTGCGCAGGTTCCCGAGATCCTCGGTCAACTCGAGGAGGCGGAGGGCGTCGAGTCGCTGGACCTGCGTGCCCGCGCGGCCGTCGCCAGGAAAAGTTGGGACGAAGTCGGGCATCTCGTCCGCTGGCTCCGTGAGCAGGAGCGACCGGGTCTTGCCGACTATCACGAAGCCTCGATGATGATCGAACGAGAGCGCTGGGACGAGGCCGAGACGCTCGTGGCGGCCGCCATCGAGAACGAAGGCCGATTCGCCCGTGTCCAGTTGGCGGAGCGTTACGCGGCGATCGGCAAGCGGAAGCTGGCCGAGCGACTGTATCGAGACGGCGTGGAGCAGGACACCGAAGACGCCGCTTCTCACTACTACTTCGGCGACTACCTCTACCGTCAGGGCCGATTCGACGAGTCCGAGACCCACATGCGGGAGGCGTTTCGTCTGGACCCACAGCACGGACCCTCGTTGAATTTCCTCGGCTACAGCCTCGCGGAGCGAAAGGAGCGCCTCGAGGAGGCGCTCATGCTGGTCCAGCGGGCGCTGGACGTGGACTCCAGCAACGGAGCCTATCTCGACTCCCTCGGATGGGTCTATTTCCAGATGGAACGTTACGCCGCGGCCCGGGAACCTCTCGAGCGGGCCACGCGCGAGTTGCCAAAAGATGTGACGATCCTGGATCATCTAGGTGATCTCTACGATCGAATCGGTGAAAACGAGCAGGCGGTGGCAACGTGGCGACGAGCCTTGACGATGGGCGACGAGGAGCAACGGGAATCGCTCGAGCGAAAGATCGAGTCTGCCATCCGTGCGACCGGCAAGACCGTCGCCGACGTACCCATCGACTGAGGTCGATCGGACTGGCGTTGCTCGGTCTGTGGGTTGTGGGCTGCCATCGCGGGCCGGACCTGCAGCCGAGATCCACGGACGACCCGGGGTTCGGCTATTACAGGGTCGCGGTGCAGGATGACGAGGGACATCGTCGTCGCTTCCGCATGCTGCTTCACGTCGCGACACCCGATCGAATCCACGCAGAGATCCTGACCCCCGTCGGGACCACCGTCTGGATCCTCGACGCCGGCAACGGACGGTTGTCGATGACCGATGTTCGTCACGGCGAAGCCTGGGTAGGGGACGACGACGGAACGATGCTGGGGGACTGGATCGGCGTGCGTCTCACCGCGCAGAGCCTCGTCGGCGCGATTCTCGAGGGTGTTGCCCCCAACGGTTGGCGGGTCGAGCGCCAGGCTTCGCCGACGTCGATCCTCCCGGAGTCGCTCGAGGTCGAGGACGCCCACGTGCGATTGACCTTCGACCTGCGTCGCATCCGACCGTTGGGTGGAGACGCCGCGAGCCTGGGCACGGGCCGGCCGCCGCCGGGCGTCCAGATCCACGAGCTCGACCGGTTCCCCACCGAACGCATCGTTGACGTCGATGGAGAGGCCCCATGAGCGGCTCTCTCGTCGTCCGCTGTCCGGCCAAGGTCAATCTCTGGCTGCGGGTTCTGGATCGACGTGCCGACGGCTACCACACCCTCGATACGCTGTTTCAGGCGATCGAGCTCTGGGACCGGATCGAGGCCGAGACGGCGGACAATGACGCGCCGCCGTTGACGTTGACGACGGACCATCCGGAGCTTCCGGTCGACGGCTCCAACCTGGTCGCCCGTGCGGTCGAGGCGCTCCGCCGGCGTTTCCCCGACGCCGCCCGTCCGGTTCGCATGAGGCTCTTGAAGCGGATCCCCCTGCAGGGAGGCCTGGGTGGGGGGAGTTCCAACGCCGCCGGAGCTCTCCGGCTCCTCACCCGTCTCTGGAATCTGTCGGTCGAGGAGCCGGTCCTCCACGAGGTCGCCCGGGAATTGGGGGCCGATGTGCCGTTTTTCCTCGTCGGTGGAGCCGCGCGCGGGCGCGGGCGCGGGGATCGAATCGAGGCCGTCGCAGCGGCTCCCAGACGCTGGCTGGTCCTCGGCTTACCCCCCTTCGGAGTCCCCACCGCGGAGGCGTTCGACGCCCTCTCCGGTTTGTTGACACTCCCTGAGATCGGTGATAGTTTTCCCGACCTCAGAGGCGGTAAGTGGCCGTTAGTAAAAGACTTGAGTGCTCTTGTGAACGATCTTGAGCAGCCGGTCTTCAGCCGCTGGCCGGACCTCGGAGTGTTTTGTGACGAGTTGCGAAGACACGGCGCGCAACACGCGATGCTGAGTGGTAGTGGCTCGACTGTTTTTGGACTCTTCGATGAGGGTCCTGCGGCGAAACGGGCGGCCGACGCGCTCCGTGAATGGGGAGCGAAGGATGAGCGGTTTCGAGGGTGGTCGGTGGTACCGACGACGACTACCTCGCAGGGTGTCGTCTTCGAGTCCGGGGGGCGGGTTTGAATTGCCGACGCGACGCCTGGAGCGCGGGGCCATCAACCCAGAGTACGGAGGAGCATCCGTTCGAGGCGTTCGTTTCGTGCGCTTCCAACCGTCATGACGGATGGGGCGTCGCCAAGCGGTAAGGCACCGGCTTTTGGCGCCGGCATTCGTAGGTTCGAATCCTACCGCCCCAGCCAATTCCGTTCGATCCCGTCAAAGACGTTCTCGTCCCGCGTTAAATACCCATGAAGAGTGAACTCAAGGTCTTTTCCGGAAACGGAAACCCGCGTCTTTCCAGGGCGATCTGCGATTACCTCCATTTGCCGTTGGGCGAATGGAACGTCTCGCGTTTCAAGGACGGCGAGGTCTACACACAGATTCTCGAGAATGTGCGCGGGACCGACGTCTTCGTGATTCAGCCGACGGCTCCGCCGGTAAACGAGAACCTGATGGAATTGCTGGTGGCGGTCGATGCCATCAAGCGTGCCTCGGCTCATCGAATCACGGCGGTCCTGCCGTACTACGGCTACGCGCGCCAGGATCGGAAAGACAAACCTCGGGTACCGATTACGGCACGACTCGTGGCGGATCTCCTGGAGGCCGCCGGTGTCGATCGCATCCTGACGATGGATCTTCACGCGCCCGCCATTCAGGGGTTCTTTGACAAGCCCGTCGATCATCTCCACGCGGCACCGGTCCTTCTCGATTGGATCGAGGCGCAGTCCTACGAGAATCTGACGATCGTGTCGCCGGATGCCGGCGGTGTGGAGCGTGCGCGCTTTTACGCCAAGAGGCTTGGCGCCGATCTGGCGATCATCGACAAGCGTCGTATCGAGGCCAACGTCGCCGTGACGATGAACGTCATCGGTGATGTCAGCGATCGGACCTGTGTGATCGTCGACGATCTGGTGGACACGGCAGGGACCCTCGTAGGGTCGGTCCGTGCGCTCAAGGAAGAAGGCGCCAAGTCCATCGTGGGCTGCTTTACTCACGCCGTTCTCAGTGACCCGGCGATGGAGCGGTTGGCCAGTGCCGACATCGAGCGAGTCGTTGTCACCGATACGATCCCGCTGCCGGAGTCGAAGACGCAGGAGCCCAAGCTTCTGGTCCTGTCGGTCGCGGATCTCCTGGGCGAGGCGATCGCGCGAATCCACAGTAGCTCGTCCGTCAGTTCATTGTTTGTCTAGAGAGTTTTGTTCAGGGTCTGAGTTTTAGCGTTTACCCCAAACTATCGAGCCTGTCCGTCCCCGAGTATCGCGGACGGAGCCGGACGAAGGAAGCGATTGTCATGGTACAGAAAAGCAAGCGACTGAAGATGCCCGTCACGAGCCGCGAATCGTTCGGAACCAACGCCAGTCGGCGGATGCGAGCCGCTGGGCGTGTTCCCGGAAACGTCTACGGGATGAACATGGGCTCCTTCGCGGTGAGTGTCGATCCCCGCGAGGTCGAGAACGTCGTTTACAGCGACTCGGGACGCAATACGATTTTTACACTAGCGATGGAAGGCAGCGACCAGAGTCGCGATGTGATGCTTCGTGAGTTGCAGCGGCATCCCGTCACGGACCAACTGATCCATGTTGACTTCCTGCGGGTCGACCCGAAACAAGAGCTGCACGTTTCCGTTCCAGTCGAGCTCGTTGGCACGCCCGAAGGCGTCAAGAACGATGGCGGCATTCTGGACTTCGTTCATCGTTCGGTCGAGGTCAGTTGTCTACCGGATTCGATTCCGGAGCACTTCAACGTTGACGTCTCCGCGCTCGAGATCGGCCATCACATCTCCGTGAAGGATCTCACCGCTCCGGAGGGTGTACAGATCCTGGACGACGAAGAATCGATCCTCGCCGTCGTCGCCGCACCGCGCGCCGAGGAAGAGGTCGAGGTCGTCGACGAGGACGCTGCCGAATTGGCCGAGGGCGCCGAGGGTGCCGAGGGTGCCGAAGCGGCCGAGGGTGGGGACAAGCCCGCCGAGAAATCCGAGGGTGGCGACAGTTGATCCGGCGGTATTCAGGTGACCGATTTGCATGCGATCTTCGGCCTCGGCAATCCGGGGCGGGCCTACGCTGGGACGCGACACAACATCGGCTTCGAGGTTCTGGATCTCCTGGCTCGCCGTCGTGGAATGCGGTTTCGTCCGATGGGCGAGTCGGTGGACGGTTACGACCTTTGCGAGTGGGAGCGGGGCGACCGGTCCGTGATTCTTGCGAAGCCACGTACCTACATGAACCATTCGGGTCTGGCGGTCCGGCGGGTCTGCGAACACTTCGGGATCGCCGCCGCGTCCTGCGCTGCCGTGTACGACGATGCGGACCTGGAGGTCGGCAGACTACGACTACGAACTGACGGTGGACATGGGGGACATAACGGCGTTCGATCGATGATCGAGGCGCTGGATCGAACGGACTTCGGGCGGATTCGTCTCGGAGTTCGCGGCGCGGGTCGCGATGACGTGGAACTGGCCGACTATGTCCTGCAGCGGTTTGAGAGTGCGGAACAGGACCGGGTAACGAGACTCATCGTGGCAGCGGCCGATGCAATCGAGGTTGCGGTCGATGAGGGGCTTGAAATAGCGATGAACCGCTTTAACGGCTTTCGCGCCGATGCGGCGGCTACGGATAACTAATACAGACATGACCGTTGCGGTCGTGGTTTCGATGGAATAAGGAGTGTTCTAGGCGATGGATAACATAGTCTCCCTCCTGCCCATACTGGGCGGGGTCGGGCTAATCTTCGCGATCGTCCTCTACTTCAGCATGCGCAGCGCGCCCGCCGGTGACAAGCGCATGCAAGAAATCGCCGATTCGATCCACGACGGCGCGATGGCCTTTCTGCGCCGCGAGTACTCGATCCTTGCCGGGTTCGTGGTGGTCGTGGCAGGCCTGCTGTTCTGGCAGCTGGGCGGCCAAACGGCGACGGCATTCATTGCCGGTGCCGTCTGTTCGGTCTTGGCCGGATTCTTCGGCATGAAGTCGGCGACCCGTGCGAATGTTCGCACGACGCAGGCGGCCAAGGCCGAAGGACAGGGGCGTGCGCTGTTGCTGGCGTTCAACGGCGGCGCCGTGATGGGCGTTTCCGTCGCATCCCTCGGTCTGGTGGGTGTCGGCATCCTTTTCATCAGATTCGGCGACGTCGCGTCGGCGCAGTACATCAATGGCTTCGCCATGGGTGCATCCTCGATCGCGTTGTTCGCGCGTGTCGGTGGGGGCATCTACACCAAGGCCGCCGATGTGGGTGCCGACCTGGTCGGTAAGGTCGAGGCGGGGATTCCCGAGGACGATCCGCGAAACCCGGGCGTCATCGCCGACAACGTGGGTGACAACGTCGGCGACGTGGCGGGCATGGGTGCGGACATCTTCGAGTCGTACGTCGGTTCGATTATCGCCTCGATTGCACTGGCCGCCACCGCTGCCGGTGAGGGGCTCCGCGTCATCGTCGCCGATGGTGCCGACCTCGAAGGAACGAGAGCCGCGTTGATGGCGTTGCCTCTGATCCTGGCCGGTATCGGCCTGGTGGCCTCGCTTCTAGGCATCCTCTCGATGCGAATCCTGAAGTCTTTCAGCCCGGCTGCCGCGCTGCGAAACTCGACCTTCATCTCCGCCGCGCTGTTCCTTGGCGGTGGTTACGCCTGGATCGCCGGGCAGGACATCGCCAATGGCGTGTTTATTGCCGTACTGACCGGTACGTTCGTCGGGATCGCCATCGGCCTCGTCACCGAGTACTACACGTCTGCCGGTCCGGTCATGCGGATCGCGGATGCCAGTAAGACCGGTCCCGCGACCAACATCATCGCCGGCCTTGCGGTCGGTCTGGAATCCACGGCGATTCCGGTACTGTTGATCTGTGGCGGCATCTACCTTGCCAACATGTATGCCGGACTGTTCGGCATCGGCGTGGCGGCGGTAGGGATGTTGGCCACCGTCGGGATCACGATGTCGGTTGACGCTTACGGGCCGATCGCCGACAACGCCGGCGGTATCTCGGAGATGGCAGGCCTTGGACCGGAAGTTCGGAAGATCACGGACGGTCTCGACTCGCTGGGGAACACCACGGCCGCCATCGGTAAGGGGTTTGCCATCGGATCGGCCGCGCTGACGGCTCTGGCGATGTTCTCCGCCTACACGCAGGCGGCCGGCGGGCCGGACGGCACGCTCCAGATCCTGATTACCAAGCCGACGGTCGTCATCGGGCTCCTGATCGGTGGCGCGCTGCCGTTCTTCATCGGTGCCCTGACGATGACCTCGGTGGGTCGAGCGGCGGCCCAGATGGTCGAGGAGATCCGTCGTCAGTTCAGAGAGATCCCCGGCCTTCTCGAGGGTGACCCCAATGCGAAGCCGGATGCCGCTCGCTGCGTGGATATCTCGACCCGTGCGGCGTTGAAGGAGATGGTTCTTCCCGGCCTGACCGCGGTGATCGCACCGGTTCTTGTCGGCTTCGTTCTCGGAGCGGAGGCTCTGGGCGGCATGCTCGCCGGGGCCACGGTGGCCGGCGTGCTGCTGGCATTGATGATGTCCAACGCCGGTGGTGCGTGGGACAACGCGAAGAAGGACATTGAGCAGGGCAAGGTACCCGGCGAGTCCAAGGGTGGTGACGCCCATAAAGCAGCTGTCGTCGGAGATACGGTCGGAGATCCGTTCAAGGATACGTCCGGTCCCTCGATGAACATCCTGATCAAACTGATGTCGGTCGTCAGCCTGGTGATCGCCCCGTTGCTTATCTGATCTGGCCGGAGGGAGGGTCTCGGACCCTCCCTCCGGACCCCTCGCTGGCAGCGGTCCGCGCTGGGTGTTAAGGTCATTCGGTCTGTTTGGACGGTTTTGAAAAACGTGGATCCGGGACTCGTTCCCGGGCACCCCTCGCTCGCGGCAGGGTCCGTGGGCGGCTTTACTCCATGAGGAGGTGCTGATGGCTCTGTACGAAACTCTCTTTATCACCCCGCCCACCCTGTCAGAGGAAGACGAGAAGGCGACCGTTGACGCGTTGCTCGATGTCGTCAACAGCGGCGGTGGTGACCTTGTCACCTGTGATCGCATGGGTCGACGCCGACTCGGATTCCCCATCCGCAAGCATGAGGACGGTGTCTATATCCGTTTCCTCTACGATGCCGACTCCGAGGTTCCCAAGGAACTCGAACGTCGCATCCGGCTCTCGGATCAGGTGCTTCGATCGTTGACCGTCCTCCTCGAGCGCGAATGGGCGGCCGATGCTCGCAAACGCGCGGCCGAGGAGATCATTCGCCGCGAAGAGGCGAAGGTCGAAGAGGCTCGGCGCGCCGCAGAGGCTGAAGCCGAGGCCAAGGCCAAGGCAGAAGCCGGCGAAGATGCCGAAGCGTCCGCTGAGGCAACGGAGTCGACCGACACGGTCAAGACTCCCGAGAGCCCCGAAGTGTCCGAGCCCGCAACCGCTGAAGTCAGCGAGGCCTTTGAGACGTCGGACACGGCCAGTGCCGAGGCCGTCGCAAAACCCAAGGAAGGTGAATGATGGCGATGCGTGGTGGACCCCGCGGACGGGGTGCTGGCGGAAAAGGTGGCTATGGACGGCGGCGGTTTCTCTTTCGTCGTCGGAAGTACTGCAAGTTCTGCGAAGCGAAGACACAATGGATCGACCACAAGGACCTCAAGACGCTGCAGAACTACACACCTGAGCGTTCGAAGATCTTGCCTCGGCGGATCTCTGGGACCTGTGCCAAACACCAACGGCAATTGATGCAGGCGATCAAGCGGGCTCGCATGATCGCGCTCTTGCCCTTCTCCAGCGACTAGCGGCGAGCGGAGGTACGACGACGATGAAAGTGATTCTTCGAGAGCACGTCGACAATCTGGGCGTACGAGGCGAGGTCGTCTCGGTTGCGCGTGGATACGCTCGAAACTATCTCATTCCAAAGCAGATGGCCTGGGAGGCGACTCCCGGCAACATGAAACAGGTTCAGCATCAACGGAAGCAGTGGGCGGCGGTGGAGGTCCGGGAGATCGAGGTCGCCCAGGCGATGGTCGACCGGCTTTCCGCGCTGAAACTGACAACGACCCGTAAGGCCGGCGAGAGCGGTACGCTCTACGGCTCCGTGACCAACGGCGACATCGCCGAACTTCTCGCAGCCGAGGGTGTCACCGTGGGTCGTCGCAAGCTGATCATCAGCAGCCCGATCAAGATGCTGGGTACGTTCGAGATCGGGGTTCGACTGCATCCGAAACTGAACGGCGCGGTGAAACTGATCGTCGATGCCGAGGGCGGTAGAGTCGCCGATACGGGGACCACCATCGATGAACCGAAGGAAGTCGATCCCGAGGATGACGACCGATCCGACGACGCCAAGACCGAAAGCGCGGATAGCTCGAGCGACACCGAGGTAGCGGAGGCGTGATGGCGGAGGACGGCGGCACGATCGAACTGAAGCAGCCGCCGATAGCTCCCGGTCCTCACGCACCACGCACCTGGTTGGCGATCTTGGCCGCATGGGTCTTCCCGGGTCTCGGTCACTTCCTGCTCGGTCGTAAGCATCAGGGGTTGTTGTTCGGCCTCATCGTCTGGAGTTGTTTCGGCCTGGGACTGGCTCACGATGGGCGTCTGGCCCTTCGAGACAGCCGGCAACCCCTCCTGACCACGATGCAGGTCGTTGCCAATCTCGGAATCGGGCCTGCGGATCCCATCGCCCGAACCGTCGTCTATGGGTCTCCGGTCTATCGGATGACGGGGGTCACTCGCGCGCCCGATCCGCCGACGGCCGGAACGGTGTTCCGCGAACGCGCCCGCTCCAGACACGCGCAGTACGGAACGGCCTACCTCTGGACCGCCGGTCTCATGAACCTCCTGCTCCTGTTCCACGTCTGGGACATTGCACGTGGGAAAGTGCCCTGATGGGAAGCCACTTCCTTCACATGCTGCTTTTCTCGACGCTGGTTTCCGCGTTCTTCGGCAGCCTGTTGCGTCACGATCGCCAGTCCCAGCTGCGGCTCGGTCTCAAGCTCTGGATGGTGATGGTCGGCGGGGCTCTCCTGATGGCCTACGCGATGTACTTCTTTCAGAGGTGAGCATCCTCCAACGGCTCTGGCTCTGGGCGCCGGTGGTGTTGTTCATGGCCTACGTCCTCTCGCTCCAGGGCGACGAAGATCTGCCGTTCGTCGATTCGCTCTGGGATAAGGGCGTTCATTTTGGCGCATTCTGTCTGTTCGGGTTTCTGTGTCTGCGGGCGACTCACGGTGGCCTGCGCCGATTGCCTGCGGCTCGGCCGACATGGATCGCGGCCGCTATCGCGATCTCGTTCGGGGTGATCGATGAATGGCGGCAGGTCTATCTGCCGGGGCGCTACGCGAGTGTGTACGATAGCGTGGCCGATGCTCTAGGGGTACTCCTGTCCGTCGTTCTGTGGCTGAGAGTTCTACCGATCAGAGTCAACCGGGGTAGGAAGAGATGAAGCAAGAACTGGACGAGGCGGATCCGACTTACAGTATTACTTCTGCCTGCAAGCGAACGAGTAGCGAGTGAGTCAACGACGATCCATCCGTGGTCGCGATCATCGAGTCGGACGCGATCTGTTCGGTCGCACGGTCGACCCCGCCGGTAGCGTGGGGGACTTCCTCGATGGCCTCGGCGACCTACTTGCGGTACGGCAACTCAGAGGACTCGCGAAGGCGATCGTCCAGGCCCGCGCAAACGACGCACCGGTCTTGTGGGCGCTGGGTGGACACGTCATCAAGGTCGGCCTGGCACCGATCCTCGGGCAGTTGATTCACTCCGGCCACGTCCAGGGGCTTGCCCTCAACGGTGCCGCCGCGATCCACGACTGGGAAATCGCCGCCATCGGCCAGACTTCGGAAAATGTACAGGACGGCCTGGGGGACGGCTCGTTCGGGCGAGTTGAAGAGACCGGTGCCGCCTTCGCCGCGGCGTGCGCCGATGCTCACGCGTCGGGACGGGGTCTCGGTGAGGTACTGGGATCGCAGATGATCGACGGGCAGCTTCCCCATTTGAAGGACAGCGTGCTGGGCATGGCGGCGGAGGCGGGCGTTCCGGTGACCATCCATGTCGCCATCGGTTGCGACACGATCCATATGCATCCGGCGGTGGACGGCGCGGCTCTCGGCGCTGCAACGTTCAACGACTTTCGGCGACTCGCAACAACCCTCGAGGGAATGAGCGGCGGCGTCTGGTTGAACTGCGGTTCCGCAGTCCAGCTACCGGAGGTGTTCCTGAAGGCGTTGGCCGAGGCGCGGGCGCGTGGTGGAGCGCGACCGCCGATCAGCACCGCAAACCTCGATATGCAGCGCCAGTATCGCACGGAGCAGAACGTCCTCCGTCGACCGACCGCGGCCGGGGGAGACGGCTATCAACTGATCGGCCATCACGAGTTGAACATCCCGCTCCTGGCGGCCGCCATCGAGCACACGGCGGGCTCCTAGGTGCGTGTTCTACTGGTCCACACGGGTTTCCTCGGTGATCTCCTGTTGCTGCATCCGCTTATTCGCAAGCTGGCGGCTGCCGACGCGGTCTCGACCCTCGGGTTCCTGACGACGGCGGTCGGCGACGAGTTGTATCGAGACCTGGTGGGTGTGGATCGTATTCACCGCTTCGAAAAGCGTAAGCGTCGCGCCCACGTGGTGGATCTTGTGCGGCTCATTCGCACGATCCGAGGGGAGTACGACGTCGTGCTCGTGGCCCACCGATCGCATCGGAGCGGCCTGATCGCTCGGTTGTCCGGAGCTCCGCAACGCATCGGATTCGGGCGGGCCGCCGGGCGTTGGGCCTACACCCGTACCGTTCCGTGGGATGGATCGATCCATGTGGCGCGTCGCTACGGCAAACTGGCCCGGCCGATTCTCGGCGACGGGACCGTACAACGGGGACTGCAGCTGCCGATTGACGAAGCGTCGTTGAGCGACGTCCGTTCGATGCTTGGCGACACCGGAGTGGGTCGGGGGCGCCGGCTGGCCGTGGTGGCCCCGGGGGCCACCTGGGCGACAAAACGTTGGACGGAAGCGGGCTTCGTCGAGCTGGGGCAGCGCCTCGTTTCGAAAGGGTTTGACGTCGTGGTGAGCGGGTCGGCGGGCGAGTCGTCGCTCTGCCGTCGGATCGCTTCCCTATGCGAGGGCTCCATTAGCCTTGCGGGGCGCACCGGGCTTCGTCACTCGTTGGCTCTCTTCGCCCTGGCCGATGTGGCGGTCTGCAATGACAGCGGCTCGGGACATCTGGCCGGTGCCGCCGGCTGCCCGGTGGTCAGCATCTTCGGGCCGACCGTCCCCGAAATGGGTTACACGGTGTTCAGCGAAACCGTAGAGACGGTCCAACGCGAGGGTCTTGATTGCCGTCCTTGCCATCGGCACGGTCCCGCGCGTTGCCCGTTACGCCATCACGACTGCGTCAAGACGGTCGAAAGTGGGGCGGTCTGGGCCGCGGTAGAGCGGGTCCGTCGATCCCTGGACTTAGCCCACGCGCCCGGGATACGCCGACAGCGCCTCGCCAACAATGCGCATCGATCGAGTTAGCGACTCGCGGTTGAGTACGTATGCGATCCGGATCTCGTCCTGACCACGTCCCTCGGTGGCGTAGAAGCCATCTCCGGGCGCCACCATGACAGTCTCGTTCTCGAGGTGAAAGTCCTGCAGAAGGAACTCGGCAAACTTCTGGGCGTTATCGACGGGGAGTCCGACGCAGAGGTAGAAGGCACCTTCCGGCTTCTGGACGCGTACGCCATCGATGGCTGCGAGCCCGTCGAGAACGGTGTTACGTCGACTCTCGTACTCGCGGATCACGCCGTCCATGTAGTCCGGTGAGATGTCCATGAACGCCGCACCGATCCATTGCCCAAGGGTCGGGGGGCAGAGACGCGCCTGACCGAACTTCAACGCGGCGTCCAGCACACCGCGATGGTGGGTCGCGATCCATCCGACCCTGGCACCACAGAGAGAGACACGCTTCGATAGGCTGTCCGTGAGGATGACGCGATCCTCGATGCCCGCCAGCGTTGCGGCGCTCCGATGTCGGAGACCGTCGTAGGTAAACTCTCGATAGACCTCGTCGGAGATCAGGAACAGATCGTGACGTCGGCACAGTGCGCCGATGCGCTCCATCTCTTCGTCGCTGTACACGGTCCCAGTGGGGTTGTTGGGCGAACAGAGCACGATGGCCTTGGTCCGCGGGCCGATCTTGCTCTCGATCGTCTCCGCCGACGGAAGATGGTAGCCGTCGGAACCGTGAGTCGTGATCGGCACCGTCCGGACGCCGATCAGTTCCGCGAATCCCGTGTAGTTCGTATAGAACGGTTCGAAGACCAGAACCTCGTCACCCGGGTCGGCGATCGCGGCAAAAACGAACAGTAGGGCTTCGCTGCCGCCGGTGGTCACGAAGATCTCATCATGGGCGTAACCCAGTTCCCAGCGATCGTAGTAACGCTTGATCGCGTCGATGAATTCCGGTAATCCCTGCGAAGGCCCGTAGGCCACATTCGTTTGATCGAAGTTGCGTAGCCGCTCAAGGATCTCCGGAGGTGTAGCGATATCCGGTTGGCCGATATTGAGGCCATAGACCGTCCTGCCACGCTCTCGGGCCTCCACGGCAAACGGCGCAAGCCGGCGAATGGGTGACGCGGGCATGTTCAGGGCGCGATGAGAGATCTTCACGGTCGACAACCTCCTGTGGCTAAAGTCTAGCAGGCACCGATGAAGCTGGTAAGATTCCACTTCCAATTGGGAAGACGACTTTGTTTCGACGAATCCTGATCGCCAATCGCGGCGAAATCGCTCAGCGCATCATCCGCGCGTGTCGCGCCCTCGACGTGGAGAGCGTGGTCGTCTTTTCGGAGGCCGACCGCGACGCTCCCTGGGTCGCGTCGGCGGATCTCGCGATCTGCATCGGGCCCGCGCGGAGCGCCGCTTCCTATCTGGATGGCGCGTCTATTCTGATCGCTGCCGAGCAGTCCGACTGTCAGGCGATCCACCCGGGGTACGGTTTCCTGTCGGAGAATGCGCGTTTTGCCGCCCAGTGCCGGCAGATGGGGATCGCGTTCATCGGTCCGCCGCCGGCGGCGATCCGGAAGATGGGGGACAAGGCGATCGCTCGACAGACCATGCAGGCTCTGGGAGTGCCGACGTTGGTCGGCTCGTCGGGAGTCCTGTCGGGGCTGGATGAGGCGCGTGAGGTGGCCACCCGCGTGGGGTTTCCCGTTCTGCTGAAGGCCGTCTCCGGTGGAGGGGGCAAGGGGATGCGTCGTTGCGCGGACGCAGACGAACTGGAGCGCGGTTTTGCGGAGGCCACCCTCGAGGCAGGTACGGCGTTCGGCGATTCGAGCCTGTACCTCGAGAAGTTCTTGACCTCTGCACGACACGTCGAGTTTCAGATCGTTGTGGATGCACGCGGGCGGGCTATTCACCTCGGCGAGCGAGACTGCTCGATCCAGAGAAAGCATCAGAAACTTGTCGAAGAGTCCCCGTCGCCCGTGGTGAGTGACGACGTTCGTCGGAAGCTCGGTAAACGGGTCGCCGACGCCTGCGCCGCGTTGGGCTATCGCGGCGCGGGAACGGTCGAGTTCCTTCGGGACTCCGACGATCGTTACTACTTCATGGAGATGAACGCCCGATTGCAGGTCGAGCATCCGGTCACCGAGATGGTTTACGGGGTCGATCTGGTTGTGGCTCAGTTCCGGATCGCCAGTGGGCAGGCCCTCGATCCGGCGATGGTCGCCGCCGGCAATGAGACGCGACCGCAACGGCATGCGATGGAATTCAGGATCAACGCCGAAGACCCGGTTCGGGAGTTCGCGCCCGATCCCGGTGTCATCGAGGGTCTGAGGTTACCGCCGAAGCAGATCGACGGAGCCGAGGTTCGCTGGGACTCGGCCGTTGTCGAGGGCTACCGCATCCCACCGCACTACGATTCGATGATCGGAAAACTTATTGTCTCCGGGAAGGATCGCGAGGCGACTCTGGCCGCTTCGCGCAAGGCGCTGGACGCGATGCGCATCACCGGGGTTCACACGACGATTCCATTCCATCGTAGGCTGTTGGAAGACGGTGCATTCTGCCGTGGGGAGTTCGACATCGAGTTTCTCCAGCGTGGCGATCTACTGAAGTCGCTCGCGATCGATCCTGCGACGAAGAAGGAGTAGTAACTTGGCCCGGGTCATTCTAGAACCGATGGGACGTGAACGGCAGCAGTGGCTGCCGGATGACGAGTTCGAGTCACGTCGTGAAGCGATGGAGACTCGAATCCGGGAGCTGACGACGTTGCGTGACGACGTTCAGGCCGGATGGGGCGAGAAGTACCACGCACGGGTCAGAGAGAAGGGCAAGCTGACCACCTGGGATCGGATCGAGGCTCTGCGGGATCCCGACTCGGAAGTGTTTCCGGTAGGCTCGCTCGTGAACCACGGCGAGGAGTTCGGCGGACGCACCTCACCCGGGGCCGGCGTCGTCACCGCGTTCGTCCAGATCGAGGGGCGATTCTGCGTCGTCATCGCCAACGACAACACGGTGGCATCGGGCTCCTGGTGGCCACAGACGCCGGAGAAGACACAGCGCGCCCAGGAAATGGCCCTGCGACTCCGTCTCCCTGTTGTCTATCTCGTCGACTGCTCGGGGTTGTTCTTGCCCGAACAGGCGCGGACGTTTCCCGGTCAATACGGTGCCGGGGGCATCTTCCGTATGAACTCCCTGCTGTCCGACGCCGGGGTGCCACAGATCGCCGGTGTTCATGGGGATTGTATCGCCGGTGGCGGATATATGCCGATCATCAGCGACATCGTCTACATGACGGAGCAGGCGTACATGGTGATCGCGGGCGCCGCGCTGATCAAGGGTGCCAAGTCGAAAGAGATCACCTCCCTCGATATCGGGGGCGCGGATGTTCATGTGCATCTGTCTCGTTGTGCCGATCATCGGGTCCCTGATGACGAGACGCTGTTGTTGAGAATCCGTGAGGAGGTTCGTCGCCTCCCAGGCACCGCCGCCGACTACTACCGCTACGGGGAAGATCCGGCAGAACCGCACTGGGCCCCGCAGGATCTCGACGGGCTGTTTCCGGAAGATCATCGGATGGTCTACGACGTGCGAGAGGTGTTGGCGCGACTCGTGGACAACTCGTTGTTCTGGGAGATGTTTCCCGATGTGGGCAAAGAGATGGTCTGCGGGGTGGGCCGGGTCGGCGGCCTGTACGCCGGCTTCATCGCAAACAATCCCGAGCTGACTTCCGATCCCGATGACCCTTCCGTGCCACGTCCCGGGGGCATCCTTTATCGCGACGGCATCGCGAAGATCTCGCAGTTCTCTCGTTGTTGCAACGACGACGGGATCCCGATCATCTGGCTTCAGGACGTCTCGGGATTCGATATCGGCGTCGAGGCCGAACGTCAGGGACTGCTGGGCTACGGATCGAGTCTGATCTACACCAACTCGACCAACACCGTTCCGATGTTCACGGTTCTCCTACGGAAGGCGTCGGGGGCGGGGTATTACGCGATGGCCGGATTGCCGTATCAGCCGGTGGTGCAGTTGGCGACACCGATGACTCGACTGGCGGTCATGGAAGGGCGAACGTTGGCGATCGCCGCCTACCGCACCAAGCTGGACGAGCAGTTCAAGGTGCTGGAGGGTGACGACGCGGAGAGCACGCGGGAGGGAATGGCCCGTACCGAAGCTCGAATTCAAGAGGACATGAATCCGGTGGCGGCGGCCGCGCGACGGGATGTGGATGAGATCATCACGCCCGGCGAGATACGCCCGTGGTTGGAGGCCCTCGTCAGGATGGCCTACCAGTCGACCGGCTATCGACGAGTGAAGAATCCTCGCATCTGGTCCCTCCACGATCAGGCGAGGTTGCAATCGTGAGTTCGTCGCCCGACCTGGTGTACGCCGAGCTGGAGTGCGTCGTCGAAGAGACCGAGCAGGGACTTCAGGTAATTGCCCCGGCGATCGGCTGGTGGGTCGGGCCACCAGCGGTCGGAACACGAGTCACGTCCGACGACGCAGTGGGTATCCTGGAGCGGCTTCATCGACGATTCCGACTCGTGTTACCACGCCACGTCGGAGGGCGGGTCGTTGACGGGGTGGCGGGTAAGCGAACGCGTGTCGCGATCGCCTACGGCGAGAGACTACTGACCCTCGACAGGAGCGCGGCGCTCGTCACCGACGACAACGACGCCGCGATCAACACCGCTTCGTCGGGTAGAACGATCCAGATCCTCGCACCCACCGCCGGTGTGTTTTACTGTCGTTCCGGTCCCGACCGTCCGCCCTTCGTCACCGTAGGCGATGCCGTGGTGGTGGGGCAACCCGTCGGTCTCCTCGAGGTGATGAAGACCTTCAGCCAGATCGTCTTCTCCGAGGAAGACGGCTGCCGCGAAGCCCGCGTCAGCGAGATCCTGGTGACGGACGGCCAGGAGGTGCGAGCCGGTCAACACCTTCTCACGCTCGAACCTGGCGAGGCGTAACGCTACCAGTTGACGAGATCGCGAACGGCATCCTGAATGTCGGCGACCTGCGGCAGGATGAAATCTTCCAGCTCCGGCGCGTAGCCGACGAACGTATCGGTGGCGGCCAGCCGACGCACGGGTCCGTCGAGCTCCGTGTACATCTCCTCCGATAGACGCGCAGCGATCTCCGCTCCATAGCCCCATGACTTCGCATCCTCGTAGAGGACGAGACACTTGCTGGTCTTTCGTACGGAGTCCCGGATGGAGTCCCAGTCGACAGGCGATAGCGTCCTGAGATCGAGGATGTCGGCAGTGATGCCCTCGTCCCGCAGCCCACGGAGTGCCTGCACCGACCGATGGACCGTCGCGCCGTAGGTCACGATGGTGATGTCGTCGCCTTCCTGGACACGGTGGGCCTTCCCGAACGGGATCATGTAGTCGGGTCCCGGATAGACACCCTTGTTGTAGGTCTGGCGATACAGGTGCTTGTGCTCGAGGAACAGGACGGGATCGTCCGCCCGGATGGCGGTGCGCAGGAGTCCGTTGGCGTCGAGCGCGTTTGACGGACAGACAACCCGTAGGCCGGGGTTGTGGGTCAGAAGCGAGGCGCCGGATTGACTGTGATAAATGGCCCCGCCGCGAATGTAGCCGCCATACGGCACGCGGATCACGACCGGGCAACTGAACGCATCGGCGGATCGCCAGCGCATCGTCGCCAGCTCGTTGCGGATCTGATGGTAGGCGGGCCAGATGTAGTCAAAGAACTGGATCTCGACCACCGGACGCAGACCTCGAAGGGCCTGACCGATGGCGCGGCCGACGATGTTTGCCTCGGCGAGAGGGGAGTTGAAGACGCGGGTCGCACCAAACTCGCGCTGCAGGCCCCATGTCACCTTGAACACACCGCCCTTGCCCTTCACCTCGTCCAACGCTTCCGGTCGAGCGTCCGCGACGTCCTCGCCGAACAAGAGGATTCTGGGGTCGCGACGCATCTCGTCCCGCATGCAGCTGTTGATCAGATCGACCATCGTCGTCGGTTGTCCATCGGTGGCCGGTTGGCTTTCGAACAACGAGGAGGTCGGGTCGACATCCTCGGAGTAGACCCAGCGAAGCGCCGACTCGGGCTCGGGACGCGACGCCTCGAACGCACGGTCAGCCGCCTGTTGGATCTCTTCATCGAGTTGTTGGTCCAGCGCGGTCAACACCTCTTCGTCGACGATGCCCTTCTCGACGAGAAGGCGGGGGAAGGTCACCAGGGGGTCGCGGGCGGCCTCCTTCTCGCGCTCCGCCGCGGTCTTGTAGTGGCTCTCGTCGTCGGATAGCGAATGGCTATAGGGACGGATCACACTGGCGTGGATCAACGCCGGCCCCTTGCCCTGGCGACAATGTTTGTGTGCCCGTTCGAGGGCCTTCACGCTGGCGACGACGTCGCAGCCGTCGACGTCTTCGATGTGGAAATTCGGATAGGCGGCGACCAGCTTGCTGATGCTGCCGCCCGGGGTCTGGTCGGCAACCGGGACGGAGATCGCGAACCCGTTGTCCTCGACCAGGTAGACCACCGGCAGCTTCATGTTGGATGCGGTGTTAAGCGATTCCCAGAACTCGCCCTGGGACGTCGTCCCATCGCCGGTGGTCACGAGAACGACTTCGTCGTCGGCTCGGTCGACGTCGGTTCCCTCGATGTTGCCGCCATAGCGACCGGCCTCTGCGGCACCGACGGCTTGCAGGAACTGGGTGCCTGTCGGAGAGGACGTATTGGCGATGTTGAGCGGTCGAGAAGAGAAATGGGCCGGCATCTGGCGACCGCCACTCTGGGCGTCCTCGGGGGTTCCGGCGGCCTGCAGGAACATCTCGTAGGCGGACAGGCCAAGGCCTGCGGAGGCGGCTCGATCACGGTAGTAAAAGAAGAACCAGTCCTTCCCCGGCTTGAACACGTGGCCGACGGCCGCGCCGATCGCCTCGTGGCCGACACCGTTGATCTGGAAGAAGATCTTGTTCTGTCGCTTGAGCTGGATCTCCTTGTCGTCGACCTTTCGCGAGATCAACATGGTCCGGTAGAGATCGAGAAGTTGCCGTCGGTCCAACCCATCAAGCTTCTTTTTTGGAGTCTCAGTCTTCGGCGCCACGCTTGCTCCTAGATTCGGGCCCTCAAGGTCGAGGGGGTTTCGGTCGGCGCGTCGAAGCCCGTCGGATCCTCAGGGGGTCTCGGGTGACGCGGCCGCTCGGTCAGATCCGTCATTATAGCCATTTTCTTCCCCTACGTCGTCGCCATCCTCCCGATCGGGCGGGACGAGCGAGAGCACGACCACCGAGGCGGAACGGGGGTCGTAGCCCTGTCGGGCGACGAGAATCAGCCCATTCGGGGTGACGACGGGGGAACCGACCAGGCGATCGTCGGGGTTGCTGAGGCTGTAAGTGGCCGCCGTGGAGCCGTTCAGGGGGTCGAGGGCCAGCATCTTGCGTCCGTCGTCGGGGATCACGAGGATGACCTTGGCCTCCGCCCCTTCGGGGTGATCGATATCCTCGATCGGTGCCGAGACGAGGGAGCGGGAGATTCGCTGTCCCAGATCGGCCACCCATAGACGATGCCCGTTTCGCCGACGGACGCCGTAGATCTGGTTGTCCAGTGAAGCGAAGACAATCCGCCGATCATCGACCAGGGGGGGCGCCGGTGTGTGTCCGGACACCCGAAGCCTCCACAGCCGTCGCCAGCCCCGACGACACGACCCGCAGCGCTTCTCGGCAACGAGCCAGCCGTCGGGATCGGTCCGAT